>DASSXJ010000064.1 GCA_035703895.1 bacterium
GAGGACATCAAGGGGACGACCGTCACCACGATGGAACTGGCCCGCCAGTGGGCGAAGCGGCTCGCCATGGGCCTGAGCAAGGCGCTCCCGGACGCGGAGTTCCACACCTTTTAGCCGGGCTCCGGCGCGGTCGCGGCGAGCGAATGCTTGGCCTCGAACACGAGACCTTCGGTGGCACCTATCCGTTTGCCCCGTGCTACCGGACGGTCAACGGCGTCCACATGCACTTCGTGGACGAAGGGCAAGGCGAGCCGGTCGTGCTCCTGCACGGGGACCCGACATGGGGGTACCTCTATCGCCACTTCATCCCGCATCTGGCGCGGCGCCGGCGGTGCATCGTCCCCGATCATATGGGCATGGGGAAATCGGAGACGCCGGCGGTGCCCAATCCGTATCGCCTGGGCCATCATATCGCCAATCTCGAAGCGCTCCTGCTCGACCTCGATCTCAGGAACATCACCCTCGTGCTCCACGACTGGGGCGGGCCGGTCGGGCTCGGCGCGGCGATCCGGCACCCCGGCCGCATCAAACGCCTCGTCCTCATGAACACCTGGGCGTCGGCCCCTTGGCCGGGCGGCCCCCTCCCCCGCCTGCTTGGAGTGATTCGCTCCGAGCGAGGCGAGCGGTTCGTACTCGAGCGCAACGGCTACCTGGAACCCGCGCTGGTCGGTACCACCTATCACCAAGAGCGGCTGACGCCTGCGGTGATGGACGCCTACCGGGCCCCCTTTCCCACCCCGCAATCCCGCCTCGCCCTGCTCTGCTGGTCGCGCGACATCCCCATGAGCGAGACCGATGCGTCGTATGCCGAGATGAAGCGGATCGAGGCGGGCCTGACGGTGTTCGCGGCGGTCCCGGTCCTCCTGATCTGGGGCATGCAGGACCCCGTGCTCTCCCCCCAGATCCTGCGCTGGTGGCAGTCTCGTTACCCTCACGCCGCGACGCGCGAGATCCAGGACGCGAGCCATTTTCTGCAGGAGGACGCGCCCGACCACATCGTGGGGTGCCTCGAGGAATTCCTCGGCCCCTGAGCGGGGCCGGCCGGGAGGAACCCTCGCCCCGGCAAAGAATCTGCCTGGGACGTTCGCGGAGGACCCCGTGTTCACATCGCCCGGCGAAGCGCAGGCGTGGCTCGTCGTTCTCGCACTCCTCTCGGCGATCGAAGCGCTGATCATTCTCGTTGCGCTGGGTCGCCTCCTAAGATCCAGGCGCGTGCCGGCGGGCGGGAAGATTCCCCCCGACGAGGTGCTCAGCCGGGAGATCTCGGAGATCGTCACCAGGCTGGCGGCGCTCGAGCAGTCCGTGGGCCGGGTTGCGGATACGCTGCCGCGGTCCATTCAGGGCGTGGGCGTGGTCCGGTACAATCCGTTTCCGGACATGGGCAGCAATATGAGCTTCAGCCTGGCGCTCCTCGACGGGCATGCGAACGGGGTCGTCGTGAGCGTGCTGACCAACCGCGACAGCTCGCGGGTGTACGGGAAGGCGGTGGAACGCGGATCTTCCAGTTACCCACTCTCAGATGAAGAGCGGCAGGCGCTCGCGCTCGCCCGAAACGACCGCCGCTAACCTCCGCCCCGGTCCGGAACGCCCGCCATTCACCTTCGCTCTATGAGCCTGATGAATCCGCATGAGGGAGCGGGTACGCGGTTCCGAGACCGCCGGGACGCGGGGGAGCAGCTCGCCCGCCAGTTGGGCGCGCTCAACCTCGGCCCGGCGACCGTCCTGGCGATCCCCCGCGGGGGCGTCATCGTGGCCGACGCGATCGTCCGCACGTTTGGCTGGCCGCTCGACGTGGTGATCCCCCGGAAGCTGCGAGCCCCGCGCAACCCGGAACTGGCCTTCGGCGCCGTCACCGGGGACGGCACGGTCTACCTCGACGCCAGACTGGCGCGGACCCTCCATGTTACAGACGAGTATCTCCGCGATGAGATCACGGCCCAGATCGCCGAGATCGGCCGGCGGCGCGTGGCGTACCGCGGTGACCGGCCGGAACCGGATCTCAGGTCGCGAACGGCCGTGCTCGTCGACGATGGCCTCGCCACGGGGGCGACGGCGATCGCCTCGGTTCGGGCGCTCAGGCATCAACTGGCTCGCGAGGTCGCCGTCGCGATCCCGGTCGGGCCGCCCGAGGCCATCCGCCGGTTGGAGACGGAGGTGGACCGTGTCGTCTGCCTCTTGCGGCCGTCGGCGTTCGTCGCCGTCGGCGAGTTCTACGAGGATTTTCATCAGGCCGGCGATGAAGAGGTGGTGGCCTGCCTCGAACAGGCCTGGATGAAGCCCGAGGTGTCGTAGTGGACGAACCGCTCAAGCGCACACCCTTGTACGCCGCGCACGTGGCCGCGGGCGCCCGCATGATCCCGTTTGGCGGCTGGGAGATGCCCGTTCAATACAGTGGGATCATGGAGGAGCACCGCGCGGTTCGGACGCGGGCCGGCCTCTTCGACGTTTCCCACATGGGGGAGGTGGACCTGGTCGGCCCGGGCGCGGGCCCGCTGGTGCAGCGGCTCGTGACCAACGACGTCGGCCGGGTCGCGCTCAACCAGGCGCAGTACACGCCGATGTGCACCCCCGAGGGGGGCGTCATCGACGATCTGCTCGTGTACCACGTGGGACGCGATCACTTCATGCTCGTCGTCAACGCGGCGAACACGGTCGAGGACCTCGCGTGGATCCGCGAGCACGCCGCGGGGGACGTCCGGATCACCGACCGGACGGCAGAGATCGCCCTGCTGGCTCTTCAGGGACCGCGCGCGCAGGAGGTGTTGGCGCGGCTCACGGCGGCGCCCCTCGAGGCCATCCGTTATTATTGGTTCCTCGACGGCGTCGAGGTCGCCGGCCGCCGGGCCCTCGTCTCCCGCACGGGCTACACCGGAGAAGATGGGTTCGAGTTGTACGTGAACGCCACGCACGCCGCCCACGTGTGGAACGCCGTTCTCGAAGCCGGCCGCGACGCCGGCATCCTCCCAGCGGGGCTGGGGGCGCGGGATACGCTTCGGCTCGAGGCGGGGATCCTGCTCCACGGGAACGACATGGACAAGACGATCACCCCCCTCGAGGTCGGGCTCGGGTGGACGGTGAAGCTCGGGAAGGGCGAGTTCATCGGCGCGGCGGCGCTGGCGCGCCAGAAATCGCTCGGGCTCTCGCGCCGGCTCGTGGGGTTCACCTTGCGGGAGCGCGTGATCGCGCGGCATGGATTCCCTATCCAGGAGAACGGCCGGGTCGTCGGCAGCGTCACGAGCGGGAGCTTCGGGCCCACGGTGGAGAATAGCATCGGGCTTGGATTCGTTCCGCCCACGGACGCCGAGCCGGGGCGGCGTATCGCCATCGAGATCCGCGGCCGGGCCGTCGAGGGGACGGTCACGAAACTGCCGTTTTACAAGCGCCCGACGGGAGGGGCCTAGTGTATCCAAAAGAACTGCGGTACTCCAAAGAGCACGAGTGGGCCAAGGTCGAAGGAACGCGTGTCCGCGTCGGCATCACCAAGTTCGCGGCCGACCGCCTCTCGGACGTGGTCTACGTGGAGCTGCCCAAGGTCGGCAGCGAGGTGGCGTTCATGCAGACGTTCGGGGTGGTGGAATCGGTGAAAGCGGTGAGCGACCTGTACTCGCCGGTGTCGGGCAAGGTGGTGGAGATCAATCAAGCGCTGGTGGAGAAGCCCGAGGTGATCAACACGGACCCTTACGGTGAGGCCTGGATGATCGTGGTGGAGCCGCGCGATCCGGGCGAGCTCAAGCGGCTTCTCGACGCCGACGCCTACATGGCCCTGATCGGAGAGCGGCAGTCGTGAAGTACATCCCGGCCACCCCCTCGGAGCGGACGCGCATGCTGCGGTCTATCGGCGTCCGCGCGATCGACGACCTGTTCAACGACATCCCGAAAGAGCTCCGGCTTCGGGGGCCGCTCGACCTGCCGCCGGCGATGCCGGATCCCGATCTGCTCGCGCACGCCCGCCGGCTCGCGGGCCGCAACGCCGACTGCGACCGGTTGATCAGTTTCTTGGGGGCCGGGGCGTACGACCACTTCGTGCCCAGCACGGTGGCGCACCTCGCGCTCAAGCCCGAGTTCCTGACCGCCTACACGCCCTATCAAGCCGAGATCATGCAGGGCGAGCTGCAGGCGATCTTCGAGTACCAGACCCTGATGTGCGAGCTGACCGGGATGGACGTCGCCAACGCCTCCATGTATGACGGCGCGAGTGCGTTGGGCGAAGCGGCCCGCATGGCGGCCGACCTGACAACACGGACGCGGATCGTGGTGAGCACGGCGGTCCACCCGGAGTACCGGCAGGTGCTGCGCACGTTCACGAGCCATCTGCGCGTCACCGTGGACGACTTGGCCACCACAGGCGGGATCACCGATCCGGCGGCCGCGCGGGAGGCGATGACCGACGAGACGGCCGCGCTCATCATCCAATCGCCCAACTTCTTCGGCTGCCTGGAAGACGGCGAGGCCCTCGCCAAAGCGGCGCACGATCGGGGCGCCCTGCTGGTCGTGGCGGTCGCCGATCCGATCAGCCTGGGGTTGGTCCGCGCCCCCGGCGAGTACGATGCCGACATCGTCACCGGAGAGGGGCAGGCCCTCGGCAACGCGCTCAACTTCGGAGGCCCCTACCTCGGGATGATCGCGACGCGGGAGGCGTTCGTCAGGCGGCTCCCCGGGCGGCTCGTCGGCCGGACGGTCGACACCGAGGGGCGGCCGGGGTACGTCCTGACGCTGCAGACCCGCGAGCAGCACATCCGCCGGGCGCGGGCCACGAGCAACATCTGCACCAATGAGTCGCTCAATGCGCTGGTCGCCGCCGTCTACCTGTCGACCCTAGGACGTCAGGGCATCCAGCACGTCGCGGAGCTCAACGCCCGGAAGGCGCATTACGCCAAGCAGCGGATCGCGGCGCTTCGCGGGTATCGCGTGGCCTTCGAGGCTCCGACGTTCAACGAGTTCGTGGTGCGGTGCCCGGTCAGCCCCGAGGAGATCAACCGGCGGCTCCTCGAGCACCAGATCCTCGGCGGCCTGCCGCTCGGCCGCTTCTACCCGGACTTCGCCGATGGCTGGCTCTTGTGCGTCACCGAGTCCCGCACCCGCGACGAGATCGATCAACTGGTGGGGTACCTCGAGGCGCTCCAATGAGCGCGCGCACACGTGCCGCCAAGCCCCCTGCCGCCCCGCCGCTGTCCAAGCGGCCGGTACCGGTCATCTTCGAGCGCGGCGCGCCGGGTCGGGTCGGGTACAGCCTGCCCCCAAGCGACGTCCCGGAGGCGCCGCTCGACGAGATCATCCCCACGGCCCACCGGCGGGCCCGGCCGGCGGCGCTGCCGGAGGTGAGCGAGCTCGACATCGTGCGCCACTACACCGCGCTCGGCCGCCGGAATTACTCCATCGATGAAGGGTTCTATCCCCTTGGGTCGTGCACGATGAAGTACAATCCGAAGATCAATGAGGACGTGGCCCGGCAGGCTGGATTCGCCCGCCTCCACCCGTATCAACCCGAGGAGCTGGTGCAGGGCGCGCTGCAGGTGTTGTGGGAGCTGGAACACGATCTCGCTGAGATCAGCGGCATGGACCGCGTGACCTTCCAGCCCGCGGCCGGCGCGCACGGCGAGCTGACCGCCCTCCTCATGATCAGCAAGTACTTCGAGGATCGCGGGGAGCACCGGACCACCGTCGTCGTGCCCGACTCCGCGCACGGGACCAACCCGGCCTCCGCGGCGATCGCCGGGTTCGAGGTCGTCGAGGTCAAGAGCGACCGGCGCGGCAACATCGATCTCGAAGCCCTCAAGACCGCCCTCACGCCGCAGGTCGCGGTCCTGATGCTGACCAACCCAAACACGCTTGGGCTGTTCGAGGAGCAGATCCTCGAGGTCGCGCGCGCGGTCCATAACGTCGGCGCGCAGCTCTACCTGGACGGTGCCAACTTTAACGCGATCCTGGGGGTGACGCGCCCAGGGGATCAGGGGTTTGACGTCATGCATTTCAACCTGCACAAGACGTTCACCACCCCTCACGGCGGCGGCGGGCCGGGCGCGGGTGCAGTGGGCGTCCGATCGCATCTGGTACCGTACCTCCCGGTGCCCACGATCGAACGCGACGGGCAGCGGTTTACGTTCGATTACGCCCGACCCAAGAGCATCGGCAAGATCCGCGCGTTCTACGGCAACTTCGGCAACCTGGTGCGGGCCTACACGTACATCCGGTCGATGGGCCCGGACGGTCTCCGCCAGGCCGCGGAGACGGCGGTGCTGAACGCCAATTACGTCCTGAGCCGGCTGCGCGACCATTACGATCTTCCGTACGATCGGGTCTGTAAACACGAGTTCGTGCTGTCCGGCCGGCGCCAGCGAGACGCGCACCACGTTACGACCAAGGACATCGCCAAGCGCCTCCTCGACTACGGTTTCCACTCGCCGACGATCTACTTCCCGCTGATCGTCGAGGAGGCGATCATGATCGAGCCGACCGAGACCGAAAGCATCCAGACCCTCGACCAATTCATCGACGCCATGACCGCGATCGCCGGCGAGGCGGAAACCAACCCGGACCTCGTCCGCGGCGCCCCCTACGAGACCCCCGTCACGCGGCTGGACGATGTGGCGGCCGCGCGCAAACCCGTCCTGCGGTGGCGGCCGTAAGCCCCCGGGACACTCCGCGCGCATCGGCCGTCAGTCCGCCTGAGGTTGCGGTGTCCGTTCGGCATCGCGACTTGGGCATAGTCCGGATAAGGACCCCGCACGTCGGCGCAGGCGAGGGACAGCGGTGAACAGGCACTCGGACCGCGGATTCTCCATGCTGGAGATGCTGATCGCCGTGCTGATCGCCAGCATCCTCGTGGCGGTGACCTACACCTCATGGCGGAACTATACCGCGCAGCAGCGGCTGCGGTACGGCGCCATCCAGGTGGCCTCCGGACTGCGCGAAGCTGAGGAGCGGGCCAAGGCCGAGCGGGCGGCCTACACGGTCACGTTTACCGCCTCCGCCTCCACGTACGTGATCAAGCGAGTCGCGGGCGGTTTTCTGGAGAATGCGGCCCTGCCGAACGGCGTCGCCCCTCAGGCCTCCGATACGGTCACGTTCTCCGCATTCGGGCAACCCGACGCCGCGCACACCGTGACCCTTCAGAACAACACTGGGACGAAGACGGCGTCGGTAGACTCCGCGGGAGGGATTACCTACCAGAACCCGTAAGCGACTGCCGCGCAGAAGTCGGCGCGATCCCCGACGGAGACTCCCAAGAGGTTGCCGTCAGGTCCCCGCAAAGAAACCGGCGTCGATCGAACGTCCGTCCATTGTGCGCCGCAAATCATCCCCCCGAATGTCCGCCTGCCCGATTCCCACGGGTATATACAGAATGATCGAGGGGGCTCTACGGGGGGGAACGTATGCTTCGCGGACGTCCGAGACGCGCGCTTGATCCACGCCCTGCGTCTGCCTTTTGGGGAGACGCGCGCGGCAACTCGATGATCGAGTTCGGGGTCGCCCTCGCGATCCTCGGCATCATCGTCGTGATGTCGTGGGGATGGCAGGGCTCGGTCACCCGGCGGCGCGTTCAGAACGCGGCCTTCCTCCTCGAGGGGGACCTCAGGCTCACCCAGCAAAAGGCCGTCTCGACCTCCGGCAATGGCCCCCAGGCTGAGCTGTGCCTGCGGGGGGACGGCTACGATATCTACACGGTCGTGTACCAGGATCCGGTGGGCCGGACGACCCCGGTCTCGGGCTCGAAGGTGAAGGCGGTCAACGCGGGGCAGGAGTACGCGAACGGGATCCAGTTCACGCCCGACGCCAGCGCCACCTACGCCTGCACCGCCGACGGCACGCGCAAGGCCCTGGTGTACCTGGGCTCGGGCTCCCCGGAGTTCCCCGACTCGAACAGCCACACCGTCACCGTCGCATTGCAGGGGCAGACCCGCACCGTCACGATCCAGCCGGCGACGGGCCTGGCCACGGTCGGCCAATGATGAACCGTACGAAAGGAGCAACGGCATGATTCGGTTTCGGAAACTGCGGAGGGGCGAGGGCGGGTTCAGCATGATGGAGGTGCAGGTGGCGATCGTCCTCCTGACGGTGATCTCGCTCGCGTCTTGGTCGACGATCAACCGCACGCTCTCCCTGATGGGGACCCAGCCCTCGTGGAGCAGCCAGAAGACCGCGCGCATGTGGACGATCGCAAGCGCCTGGGCGCAGGCGGAACTCGAGTACGCGAAGCAGCTCGGGTACGGCGGAGGCTGCGCGGCGCCGCCGTGCACGATCTGGGTCCAGATGTCGGGAGGCAACGTCCAGGTCTCGACCGACAACTGCGCGACGTGGGCGACCGGGGTGGCGCCGTTCTCGGAGGGCCCGGCCCTGCCGGTCGCGGATTTCCCCCAAGGACGCATCGTGATCACCGCGGACCCCAACACCCCGACGGACCCGTACTCCGGGGCGACCTACCTGCAGGACATCGAGGTCGACATCTTCAGCCACACTCAATCAAGCTGCGCCAGCCCCACGGTGTACATGAGCGCCTACACCTCGGCGGGGATCCGGTGACGCGAGCCTCATGAGCGCGCGCCAGCACGGATACGCCCTGTACGAGGTCCTGATCGCCATGAGCATCCTCGGGCTGGTGGCGATCGGGATCTTTCTGGCCTTCAAGGCTGGGACCACCACGTGGACGACCAGCCAGCAGTTCGTCGCCGAGCAGCAGAACGCCCGCGCCCTGGTCAAATCCATCGCCCGCGGCGTCCGGATGATCGGGTACCAGTACAGCGGCGGGAGCTCCGCGGTCATCAACGGCACCGCCACCGACCTGTCGTTCTATGCCGACATGGACGGGGACGGGACGATGGAATGCTACCGGTACTATCTGAGCAGCGGCGTCGTCTACGAGGCGGTGGTCCAGGGGTCGTCGTGCGCGTCCACGATCCTCACCGCCACCGGCCAGCCCATCACCGCGTCGCTCGAGAGCAGGGGGTTGAAGGTGACCAGTCTCACGTTTTCCTACTACAACGCGGCCAATCAGGGCGGCGCGGCCCTCACCGCGCCCCTCAGCAGCACCGACTTGGCGCTTGTGCGGCGGGTCGACGTCGCCGCTACCGTCCAGGGCGTCACCTCGATCACGCCGTTCACGATCGAAACCCAGGCCGTCGTCCGGGCCGGAAGGTAGAGGGGCTATGATGATGCGCTCAACGCACGGTCTCATGCAGGGTCTCCGGCGCGCTCACAAAGGCGACTCGGGGATCGTCCTGATCCAGGTCATCGCCTTTTCCATCGTCCTCGCGATGATCACCTTCGCCCTCGTCAACCTGAGCATCTCCGAGTACGCGACCGCGAACTCCGCCGACCAGGGGATGCGGGCCTTCTATATCGCGGACGCCGCGGTGGAGCGGGCGATCACGGTGCTGCGGGCCGACTCCAACTGGAACGACGGCGGCGCGGACGCCGACAAGAACGCCAACAACACCTCCTGGCAGCCGCTGTACGATTCGTTTCAATCCGGCGGGGCGGGGAACGCGGTCAACAAGGCATATCCCGCAGGCGGGGGCTCCGGCAGCGGGACGTACAGCATCTACATCAAGAGGGTGGCGCCGGGGAGCCCCTACAACGCCGCCGATACCATCTGGATCCGTACGATGGGGACCTCCGGAACGGCGACGCGGGCTATCGAAGTCCTGCTCCACCGCCTGACCCCCCTCGATTTCTCAGTGTACTCCGCCCAGACGTTCCAGGTGAACAACGGGGGCGGAAACGTCACCCTGCACGGATCGGCGTACTTCTACCAGGACCTTGGCCTCAAGGCGGTGCAAACCGGGATCTACAACGACCGCCAGATCCAGTTGACGGACCTGCCCCCGTATACCAACCAGCTGTACGTGAAGGGCACGCTGGATATGTCGACGGGCAACTCGTCGCTCGGTACCTTGACGCAGCCGATGTATGGGGTCCACGCGGGCAAGCTGAGCTTGAAGAACAACGGCACCCAAAACCTCCACACCCTGGAGCTCGACAACACTGTGCCGAGCATCCCCTACCCCAACGTGGCGGCATACATCACCTCCGTGCTGACCAACCAGACCTACGGGAACCTCCTCGCGGTCGGCCAGCTCACCATGGCGATCTGCACCAACATCGCCGGCGTCTGGACCCAGTCCTACACGGCCGGTCTGACGTTCGGGGCTACCGAGTTTACGATCCCGACGAAGAGCTACACGGTCTGCGACAGCACCGCCACGAACTCCGCGAACTACATGGCGCACTGGAACCCCGGCGCCACCGTGCCGCTCACGCTCAACTCCACCTATCAAAATAGCCCGATCCTGGTCCCCGGCGCCGTCGTGATGAACCAGTCCGTCACCTATTCCGGCGTGGGCACGTTTGTCGTGGAGACCCTGGGCGGAGGCAGCGGCATCACGGTGAATGCCGGCCAGGTCCTGTCCTCCAACCCCGCGAGCAACAGCAGCGGCTCGAACCCCTGCAGCTATCCCAATCCCTCGTCGATGCCGCAATCAGACCTGCTCGCGTTCATCGTCGCGGGCAACGTCGCCCTGACCGGGTCGGGCAGCACCTGCTCGCAGGAAAACGACGTCGTGATCATCGCCGGCGCCAGCGGCACGAGCACCTTCACCTCCACCAACAAAGTCAACATGTACGGCGTCGTCATCACCGAACAATTGACCACGACCCAGAACCCGGACTTCTACCAGATCCCCAGCATCCTCCAGTACATGCCCTCGCCGGTCCAGACGGTGGCCACCTTTAATACGACGATGCCGGTCGTGGTCTGGCAGTGGAGGGAACTCGCCAACTGATCGCCGCGAGTTTGGAGACCAGCGCACGCGGTTAGAGGGGCGCGTCCGGGGTAATCCGCACGGGCAGGCCGTCACCCCAGCCGTACTTCTCACGGGCGCGCTGCTGCGCTCGCTCCCATTCCGCCGCGTCGGCGGCGGGATCCAGCGCGCGGGCGGACGCGCCGAACTCGCGGTCCCCGAGGCGGACGCGGACGCGCGGGTCCTTCGCGATGTTCTTGACCCACTGGGCGTTGTGGAAGTGCTCGGCCAGGATATAGAGGGTCCCGTCCGAGGCGACGAACCAGATCTCAATCTCCCGCGGCAGGCCGGTGACGCGGCCCGTGGTGGTCACGTAGAGGTACGGGAGCCTCGACAGCGAGTCGCGATCCGGCATGCTCACCCGGCATGGAAGGCGGAGACCAACCGCTCCCAGCCCTCGCGCTCGGCCGGCGTGAACGGCCAGTAAGAGGCCACGCGATCCAGCAACCCGTCGTAGCGCGCCCGGAGCGCGTGGCCAATCTCCTCGTAGGACCCCCGCAGCACCACCGCCTCCACGACCTCGTCTGGGAGCTGCCCGCCCAGGTCCTCCATGCGCCGCTCCCGCACCAGCCGGTGGAGCCGATCCGCCACATCGGCGTAACCCAGGATGTCCAGCATCGGCCGGTACGTCGGGGTCGACCCATAGAACGCCATTCGAGCGCGCGCCCTCGCGACCGCGGCGTCGACCTCGGCCGGGGTGTTCCCGGGCGCGAGGAACACCGGCGCGAAGAGCTGCACGTCGCCGCGAGAGCGTCCGGACCGGGCCAGCCCCGCGGCGAGGCTCGGAAGCACCACCTCGCGGAGATACTTCACAGAATGCAGGGGATGCACGACGAACCCGTCCCCGATCTCTCCCGCAAGCTGGGAAAGAAGGCGGCCGACGCCGGCGATGAAGATCGGGATCCGGGAATACGGGTGCGGCCCCGGGTCGAAGAACGGTCCCATCAGGTTGATCTTGTAGTACGTTCCCTCGACCCGGAGGGGCGCGCCTTCTTGCCACGTGCGCCACGCCGCGCGAAGCACCGCCACATACTCGCGCAGCTTGGGGACCGGTGGATCCCAGGTCATGCCGAACCGGCGCTCGATATGGGCCCGCACTTGAGTGCCGAGCCCCAGGATGAATCGCCCTCCGGACAAACGCGCCAGATCCCATGCCGTCTGCGCGACGACCATCGGGCTTCGTGCGAAGGCGACGGCGACCCCGGTTCCGAGCTCGAGCCGGTTCGTGTGAAGCGCGGCCATCGTCAGCGTGACAAAGGGATTGTGCTTGGTGTCGTTGGCCCACATGCACGCGAACCCGGCCTCTTCGGCGGCGCGGGCGACGTCTGGGACTTCCCGCAGCGCGTCCATCGCCAGGGCGCAGTCTAGTTGCACTCCCTTCCCTCCATTCCGTGGCCCGCCAGATGCGGAGGCCGGATTCCCCGCTACATGGCGAAAACCCTCGAAAAAACGCGTGCGGATGCGACTACCACGATCATCTCGCCAAGTCCAACTGATACGTACATACGTTCGTGATACTTGGCGTTGAATGCGTACTAGTGTTCGATATAATGAGATCTGACGGAGAGGACTGGGGGCTGAGCTATGGGGCGCAAGATCACCGACCGGCAGCGTCAGGTTCTCGAATACCTCGTCAATGAAGTAAAAACCAAGGGCTACGCCCCATCTATAAGAGAGATTGGGCTCGCTCTGGGCCTTCGCTCGCCATCGACTGTGCACCAGCACCTGACGGCCCTTGAGCAAAAGGGCTGCATCCGGCGTCACGGGGAGCGGATGCGTGCGCTCGAAGTCGTCGACAAGTCGCTGGTCCAAAACGGAGACGGCGTTGTCCTGCCGCTTATCGGGCGGGTCTCCGCCGGGCGGCCTACCCTCGCCGAAGAGCAGATACAGGAATATGTCGCGGTACCGCCGCGGTTCTTTGGTGATGTACGGGGATGTTTTCTTTTGCGCGTCAAGGGGGACAGTATGACTGGAGCGGGGATCCTTCCCGGGGACCTCGTGATCGTTCGACCGCAGGCGCATGCTGCGCCCGGCGATATCGTCGTTGCCCTGCTCGATGAGGAGGCCACGGTCAAGCGGCTTACCGTCATCGGGGGGAGGCCGGCGCTCAATCCGGAGAACCCAGCCTACCGGCCGATCTTCGATGAATTCAGCGTGCTCGGGCACGTGGTCGGGACGCTGCGGACCTACGAGGAGGTGCGAGGATGGGCGTAGTCGCCGTCAGGCGCTCCGGAATGAGGGTGATCACCTCCGTGCGCCGATCGCGCCGGATCTCCGCCAAGTATACCGGCCGATCTCCTTTGCAACAGACCCTGCTGACCAGCCGCGTCCGTATCGATGCATCAATGCCGCAGTGGCCGGCCGAACCGCGGAAGACATTTTGGGAGCGATTCCAGGATGACCGGGACCTGATCCGTCTGAAGGTGCTGCTCCTAACATCGCTGGCCCTGATTACCGTCCTACTGGAGCGGGTGGCCTAACCCGTGAACCCCAACACGCTCCATGCGTTTGTTGCCGCGGCCGAACCGACGGCCGGTCGCACAGGCATGGGCGTCGTCTTCGTCGATAGTCACGGGCGCGCACTCAGAAAGGTCGGAGGTGCGCTGCCGGGCGTGACAAACCGCGGCCTCGCAGCGTTCCGCGGAATCGTCTATGCGCTCTGGAACTCCCGCAGGCTCGGATCGCGCCGGGTGGTGATACATTGTTCCGACCGTGACGTCGTCGCGCAGATCAACGGAGAAGCCGATGTCACCGACGAGTTCGTGGGGCCGTATCTCGAGGTCCGAGCGCTCCTGCACGCCTACCGCGCGGCTCGCGTGGGACCCTCCACTGCGGGCACAGGGGACCTCCTCTGGCAGAACGAGGCCCAGGCGCTCGCGTACGCCGCTTTGGATCACGACGTCGACGAGACGGTCGAGGACCTGCCGCTGTGGTCGGGTGTCATGCAGGAGCGGTCGACGGCCTGATCGATCGCCGTTTCCAATGACCGCTCCGGGAAGAAAAGGAACCCCAGGATCTCCCTTCGAAACCCACGAAACCCACAAAGCCCTGCGAGGCCGTCCAGGGGCCACCACCACAGGCAGATGGGTGCGCCCCGCAATGTCGATGGCGTGCAGGATGGTTGTGTGCGTGCAGGATGAGCCCGGAGAATCCCGCCGATCTGATCACCCAGGGCGAGGCGAAGCTGAACGAGGGGAACCTCGACGGCGCGCTCGAGATATTTCAGCGCGCGGCCGCGGCCACCCCCACCTCGGCGGTTGCCCATAGCAAGCTCGGCATCGTCTACGTCCAAAAGCGCCAGTGGGATACCGCGGCCGCTGAATTCTCCAAAGCGGTCCAACTCGATCCCACATATGCGCCCGCCCACAGCAATCTCGGGAACGTGTGCCGGGAGCGCGGGCAGCTCGATCAGGCGATCGCGCACTATCAGAAGGCCGTGTCCATGGATCCCGATTATTGGATCGCCCACCAAAACCTCGGCATCGTCTACAAGCAGCAGGGCCGCGTCGCCGAGGCCGTTCGGGAGTTCAAGATCGCGACCCGGCTCTCGCTGCGATCCCCAGGCGCCGGGGCCCGGGCCGCCGGTCCGGGAGCCGCGGACCGCCGGTCCGGGTGTCTCGGATCGTCAGCGAAGGCGGTGATCATCGCGGTCGCCATTGCCGCGCTCAGGCGATAACGAAGGAGCCGGAAGGGAATAATTAAGGGGCACGCAGGGTTTACTCACGAGCGGTGGGGCAATCGTACCTCTTGAATCGAGGTGAATTCGGGGATGTCGAGCACAGTAGCGGTTACCGAACAGACGTTTGATAGTGAGGTCATCAAGTCCCCGGTTCCCGTCCTGGTGGATTTTTGGGCCACCTGGTGCGGGCCGTGCAAGATGATCGCCCCCATCGTTGAGGATCTGGCGGGCGAATACCAGGGAAAGCTGAAGGTCCTCAAGCTGGACGTTGACGAGAACAGCGGGGTAGCGGCAAAGTATAGTGTGATGAGTATCCCCACGCTGGGGATCTTTAGCAAAGGTGAATTGATCGAGCGGATCGTGGGCTACATGCCCAAGGAGCAACTCAAGAAGCGCATCGACGCGGCGCTGGCGTCGCGGGTCTGACGCGTGTCGAACGCCGGCCGGGTCATCTCCTGAGTCGAGGAGGCGCCGGC
>DASSXJ010000065.1 GCA_035703895.1 bacterium
CGATGGGCGACGGTGAACCGGCGGTCCAGCGGCACCACCTGCGCGGCGATCCCGAGATAGGCTCTCCGGACGCGTCCATCACGGATGAGTTGATACGCCACCCACTTGGCGGTGTTCACGGGAATCGCGAAGCAGATCCCCTGCGAGCCGGCGATCACGGCGGTGTTGATCCCGATGACGGTTCCCCGAGAGTCGGCCAGGGGCCCTCCGGAGTTGCCGGGATTGAGCGCGGCATCGGTTTGAATGACGTTATCGATCAACCGGCCCGTTTCCGCCCGCAGGGTGCGCCCCAGCGCGCTGATGACCCCCGCGGTGACGGTCGCCTGAAAGCCGAGGGGATTGCCTACGGCCACCACGAGCTGCCCCACCCTCAGGTGGGACGAGTCGCCGAGGTCGGCCACGGGCAGCCCGCCCACGGGGGCGCGAATCACGGCCAGGTCGCTGTACGGGTCGTCACCGACGAGCTGAGCGGTCAGGCTGCGCCCGTCCTGGAGGCGCGCCTCGATCCGCGACGCCGCGTGCACCACGTGGCTGTTCGTCAGAATATACCCGTCGGGCGCGATGATGACCCCGCTGCCCGCGCCGCGAAGCTCGGGCATGCCGCGTCGTTGAAGCCGCTCCGGGGCCGGCCGTGCCATCCCCAGGCTCACGACCGCGGGGCCGACGCGATCGACGGCCCCGACCACCGCCTCGGAGTAGGCATCAAGCGCCGGGCCGTCGTCGATCGTCGCGGTCGCCCGCTGTCCGCTGTCCACGTCCGTGCGTAGAAACTCGAGGTTCACGTACATCCACCTCCATATCCTGCGGTTATCAACGCGAGCCGTCGGACACATATTCCCCGTTGGGGCCGAGGCGCAGGGTGGCCGGGTGTCCTGTCAGAAGGATCAGGATGGGTCCCGTGGATTCTCCGGCGGCGACGGCGCCCGCCGCGGGGCACCATCCTCTCGAACGCGTGTGGAGGGGTGCGGGCATTGCGAAAGACCTCCAGGACGGATGAGCTTCGCGTGTTGAACGCGATCGCCGAGGCGTTGAATCGTTCCTCGGACGTTCAGCAGGCCCTCGAGCGAACGCTCGGCCTGGTGGTCAGGCTTCTGGGGCTGCGCACGGGGTGGGTGTGGCTGCTGGATCCGGACACGCAGCAGTTTTACAGCGCCGCTGTGCAGCGCCTTCCCCCGTACCTCAAGGAACCGGTGCGGATGACCGGGTCCTCGTGTTGGTGCATCGAGCAGTTTCGGGACGGCTCGCTCACGCCGAGGAACATCGACGTCATCGAGTGCAGCCGCCTCCGCCCGGCCGTCAAGAAGAAGGCGGTCCACCTGACCCAGGGACTCCGGTATCACGCCAGCATCCCTCTGTACTTCCAGCGCAAACCCCTCGGGATCATCAATGTGACGGGACCGTCCTGGCGCAAGCTCTCGGGCGAGGAGTTGCGGCTCCTCTCCACGATCGCCTACCAGGTCGGGATCGCCATCGAACGCGCGCGCCTCGCGGAGGAGAGCGCACGCGGCGCGCGCGCCGAAGAGCGCGCACGGATCGCCCGCGAGATCCACGATACCCTCGTGCAGGGGTTGACGGCGATCGGGCTTCAATTGGAAGGGGCGCTTGGGCTCTTCGAGGAGAGCCCTCCACGTGCGCGGGAGCGGCTCCAGCGCGCGCTCGATGTCTCGCGGGAGAGCCTCGAAGAGGCGCGGCGGTCGGTCTTGGACCTGCGCGCGATGCCGCTGGTGGGCAGGCCGCTGGCGGAGGCCTTGGCCGCGCTGGGGCGGCGCTTCACCTCCGAGACGGGGATCCGCGTACACGTCCGGGCGCCGGAGATAGACGGGCTGCCGCTCCGCGTGGAAGCCGAGCTGCTCCGGATCGCCCAGGAGGCCCTCACGAACGTCCGCAAGCACGCGACGGCGAGCGAGGTGGAAGTGACCCTCCGCCGCGCCGGAGGGCAGCTGCACCTGTCCATCCGCGACGATGGGCGGGGATTCCGCGTACGGAAGGGGTCCACCACCGGCGTCGGGATCCTGGGGATGCACGAGCGGGCCAAGGTGCTGGGCGGCCGGCTTCGAGTGGCGAGCCGCCCTGGGGCGGGCGCCACGGTGCTGGCGTCCGTCCCCATCGCCACGAGGGACGGATGATTCGTGTGCTGATCGTGGACGATCACCCGGTCGTCCGGGAGGGTTTGAGAGCCGTGCTCGAGGACACCAAGGAGATGGAGGTGGTGGGCGAAGCAGGTTCAGCCGAGGAGGCGCTGTCGTCGGTTGAGAAAACGCTGCCCGATATCATCCTCCTCGACCTGGAGTTGCCGGGGATGAACGGGGTCGACGCGATCCCCCGGTTTGCCGTTGCCGCCTCGCACCCCAGGGTGATCATCCTCACGGCCTACGATACCGAGGAGCGGGTGCTCGCCGCGCTCAAGGCCGGGGCGGTCGGGTACGTGCTAAAGGGCGCCCCCGCGGGTGAGATCGCCCAGGCGATCCGAGCGGTTGCCGGGGGCGGATCGTACCTGACGCCTCGGGTGGCCGCTCGGGTCGTAGCTCAAGTCAACGCTCCCAGACGGTCTGGCCTGCTCACCGCCCGAGAGCGCCAGGTGCTCCGATTGGTTGCCCGGGGCCGTTCGAACAAGCAGATCGCCCGGGACCTGGCCATCACCGAGCGGACCGTCAAGTTTCACATGACGTCCATCTTCAACAAGCTGGGCGCCGACAACCGGGCCCAAGCCATCGCCATCGCCGCCCAGCGGGGTCTACTCTAAACCCACCTGTCCTTCGGATCAGCTTCTTCCTGCGCCTTTGACCAGCGCGCCACTCCACCCATCGGACGGTGCCCGCGGGTGGGTATTGGCGGACACTTGGAGCAAGGGCGAAAGGAGTTGATGGCGATGCGTCAGGAGATGGTGGCGTTGGTCACGGGCGCCTCACGCGGGCTCGGTCTGGAGGTAGCCCGGCTGCTGGCCCGTCGAGGCGCTCGGCTGATCCTCACGGCTCGTGGCGGTGAGGCGCTGGAGCGGGCCGCGATCGGCCTGGCCGAACGCGAAAATCTGGTCGCGCTCCCGGGGGACATCGCGGACCCGCGGCACGCCGAGCGTCTCGTAGCACTGGGGGTGAAGCGATTCGGCCGCATCGATCTCCTCGTGAACAACGCGTCGACGCTCGGCCCGACCCCGATGCCGCGTCTGGAGGTGCTTCCCCCCGAGGCGCTCGACCGCGTCATCCGGGTGAACGTCTCGGCGCCGCTGCATCTCCTGCAACTCGTGCTCCCCCAGATGACAGCCAGGAGGGAGGGGACGATTGTCAACGTCACCTCGGACGCCGCGGTGCAGGCCTATGCCGGATGGGGCGGGTACGGGGTGAGCAAAGCCGCGCTCGAGCATCTATCGCGCGTGCTGGCGGTGGAGATCGCGGGGAGCGGCGTCCGCATCTACGTCGTCGATCCAGGGGAGATGAACACACAAATGTACCGCGACGCATCGCCCGGGGCGGACCTCTCTGCGCTCCCCGGGCCGGAGAGGGCGGCGGCGCGGTTGGTGGATCTGGTGGAGTACGAGACCGAGCCGTTCGGGCGGTTCGAACTCCAGGCGTGGAAGGCCCGCGGCCCCGCACCGACGGTCGCGTCGGTGGAGAGGGGGTAGCGATGGCGGTCCTTGTTCAGCCTCCCATCGAGTTCACGCTTCCCCCAGACCTGGAGGCGCACGTCCCGCCCGAGGCGCGCGGCCTGGCACGAGATCAGGTCCGGCTGATGGTGACGGACCGCCGGACCGGCGCCATCGTCCACACCAGGTTTTCTGCCCTGCCCGAGTTCCTTCAGGCCGGGGATCTCGTGGTCATCAATATCTCGGCTACCCTTCCCGCGGCGCTGGACGCGCACCGGGGCGACGGACGCGCGCTCGCGCTGCACCTGTCCACGCACCTCCCCGGCGACGTGTGGGTCGTCGAGCCCAGGAGAACCCCGCTCTCACCCGGGGAGACGCTCTTCCTGGCGGAAGGCGGCCGGGCCGCGATGCTCATGCCATACCGGCGTTCGGGCCGGCTGTGGCTCGCGCATCTCGATGTCCCGGCGCCCATCGTCGAGTATCTCCACCGATGGGGCCGTCCCATCGCGTATCCGTACGTCTGGGGAACGTGGCCCCTCTCGATGTATCAGACCGTGTACGCTGAGGTGCCGGGATCGGCGGAGATGCCGTCTGCGGGACGACCGTTTACGCGAGACGTCCTCGCGAGGCTGCGCGAGAAGGGGGTCGGAATCGCCAAGATGGTCCTCCACGCGGGGGTGGCGAGTCCTGAGCGCGACGAGTCCCCATACGAGGAGTTCTTTGACGTGCCCGTGGCGACGGCCGAGGCCGTCCGGGTCGCGAGGCGCAGCGGCGGCCGGGTGATCGCAGTCGGCACCACGGTCGTGCGGGCGCTCGAGAGCTCCCTGGACCCCGGAGGGGACGTGGTGGCCTCTCGGGGGTGGACTGATGTAGTCGTCACGCCGGAACGCGGTGTCCGCAGCACCGACGGGCTGTTGACGGGGTTGCACGAGCCACGGGCGTCGCACTGGGCGATGCTCGAGGCCGTCGCGGGCCGGGCGGTGCTGGCCCGGTCGTACCGGGCGGCCCTTGAGGCGGGGTATCTCTGGCACGAGTTCGGCGATCTTCAACTCCTGCTGTAAGCCTCTCCGATCACGTCGTGCGGCGGGCCGTGATGTGCACGTCGACGACGACGTCATCGTCGACCCTGAAGACCCCGAGGAGGGATGGCGGCTCGAAGCCGAAGTCCGTCATCCGGACCGTGGTGCTGAGGGCGCTGGTGAGCGTCGCCCCCTCGATGACGACGGTTCCGGCGAACGTGACCGGTTGCGTGACCGTGCGCACCGTGAGGAATCCGGTGACCCGGACGGGCACGACCCGACCGTCGGTGTATGCGTCGGGGAGTCCCTCAATCGCGATCGGGGTGAACGCCGCGGTTGGATACCTCGCCGACTCGAGCCAACGCGCGCGGAGCGCGCTGTCGCGCCGCGCGCTGTCGGACCGGAGCTGGCTCAGATCGACGGTGACCATCCCAATCCGGGCCGTCTGTGGGTGG
The DNA here is from genome assembly GCA_035703895.1 of bacterium. Lineage (NCBI taxonomy): Bacteria > bacterium. The sequence continues at coordinate 5,055 of DASSXJ010000065.1, forward strand.
GTGAGGTCCACATCCACGTGTCCCTGGATCACGTTGGTCACTCCGGTCGCGGCGTGGAACCGGTTCTGGAGAAGGGCGGTTTCGCCAACCCGGTAGGCCGCGGTCGACACGGCGGGGTCGATGACGAACCGCTCCGCCCCGGGCGGTACTGGGTCGCCTGGCGCCGCCGCATGGCCCATGCGGGCGGCCGTGACGAGGGCGGCCAGAACGGTGATCGCTCCCACGATCGCGACCCCGATCCCCCAACCATGTGTTTCCACGATCCGCGTTGGACGCATGCGCACGGCTCCTCGGTGCGGCAGTGTCGCCGGTTGATCCTGTAGCGTCCACGGGCGCCTCTCGGTTCCAACAGACGGGCCCGCTTACCGCGCCTCGGGGGCGGGCCGTGCCGCATCGACGGCGCACCCCAACGTGCTATAATCAGTCTGCGCACCGGCCCACGTAGCTCAGGCGGCAGAGCGTGTCCTTGGTAAGGACAAGGTCACCGGTTCGAATCCGGTCGTGGGCTCCAGGGTTCAATGCTCCGGGTGCTCTCAATCCGTAGGCTCGACAGCAGGCTCGTGATTTGCGTTTGTAGGGAGGCCGGCGATGGCGAAGGCGAAATTTGAGCGGACGAAGCCGCACGTAAACGTGGGGACGATCGGGCACGTGGATCACGGGAAGACGACGCTGACGGCGGCGATCACGGGGGTGCTGGCGAGTTTAGGGAAGACGAAG
>DASSXJ010000066.1 GCA_035703895.1 bacterium
CTATACCGAGCATAGCGAGGGTAGAGACGGTTAACAGTCGCCGGCGCGACACAAGTCGCTTTTGCCTCTGACCTTGCCCGGTCAAAAGACCGGTGACTTCGCCCGGGCGCGAAGAGAGGGAGTGGTTTCTTGACAACGCCGGAGCTGCGGTCCCCGTCAGCTGTCTGGAACACTTCTAGGAAGGCCACGAGTGCCTCCCAGCGGGCCCGCAAACAGCCGGGCAGGGATTTCTCATCCTAACGGTGGCCTCGGCCGGCATGGAACGGTCCTGGATGGCCCGGCGCACCCCTGGCGTCGGGTTCGTCGCAGCGTTCTCACTCTAGGTGTGCCGTTTGTGGTCCTGCCACCTGAAGGGGGGCAAACCTCAACCACACACAAGTCGTGGGCGCCGCCTGCCTCTGCAAAAGACGTTGGTCCATGCATCTACAGCGCTAGCAAACGGCGAGGTAAGCGAGGGTGGCTCAACGGGCTAGTGAAAACAGCACGACGGAGACCCTTGAATCGGGACTCGAAAGGATCTCCTTTTGAGCATACTGTCAGTCCCATGCGCACCGTCCGGATTCCAGGAACCTCGCCTCCAACCGGCGGGCGGCGTCGCGTTGCATCCCCAGGAGGCTTGCAACTTGTATACAAGTGTACTATGATAAAAAAAGGTGCTCAACTTGCCTGCTGTGTCGCACTTTTCCCGCTACGAGACGGCGCGCAGCCGAGGCGCGCGCCTTTATGGGCATCTGTACGCCGATATCCTGAGCGGCCGGCTGCGGCCCGGCGAGGCGCTGTCGGAAACGCGCCTCGCCGAACAGCACGGCATCAGCCGGACGCCGGTCCGCGAGGTGCTCCAGCGGCTCGTCAAAGAAGGCCTGCTTCGCGTCGTTCCGCAGATCGGGACATTCGTCGCGCCGATCAACCTCTCATCGGTCAACGGCAGCCAGTTCATCCGCGAGGCTCTTGAGTGCCGCGCCGTGCGCTTCGCCGCCGAGCGGGCGACGCGGGCGCAGATCGCCGAACTGCGCCGGCAGATCGTCAAGCAAGCGCAGGCGATCAAGTCCGAAGATCGTCTGACGTTCTTTCGGCTCGACGAAGTGATGCACCGCACCATCTTGGATATTGCAGGCCAGCCGCTGGTGTGGAGCCTGATCGCTTCGGTGAAAGCGCAACTCGACCGCGTGCGATATCTTTCGCTGGAAGATCGCGAATGGCTGACCATGATCTTCCGCCAGCACCGCGAGATCATCGGATGCATCGCAAGGCATGATCCGGTCGGTGCCGATCAAGCCATGCAGGATCATCTTCGCACGGTATTCGGCGCGATCTCGCGCATCGCCCAGCGGCACCCGGAGTTCTTTGAGCACGAGCCGCCGCTCGTGCTCAAGCAAGAATTCGCCTGAACGAGCGATCGCGATGGAACAGACGTGGCGTTGGTTTGGTCCGGACGATGCGATCTCGCTCTCCGAGATTCGTCAAACCGGTGCGGCCGGAATCGTCACGGCGTTGCATCAGATTCCTCATGGCGCCGTCTGGAGCCGTGACGAGATCGCCGAGCGCAAAAACGCGGTCGAAGCGGACAAGGCGGTTGGCTTGCGTTGGAGCGTCGTCGAAAGCCTGCCGGTCGCCGAGGCGATCAAGCAGGGCGAAGGCGATTTGACGGCGTTATTCGACAACTACCGGGCTTCGCTGCGCAATCTCGCGGCGCTGGGTGTCAAGACCGTCTGCTACAATTTCATGCCGGTGCTCGACTGGACGCGTACGCAGCTTGCCGCGCCGTGGCCGGGCGGCGGAACTGCCTTGCGTTTCGACGCGGAAGAATACGCGGCTTTTGACTGCTTCATCCTTCAGCGCAAGGGCGCCGAGGCGGAGCAGACGCCGGAGGTTCTCGCCCGCGCCCGCGCCTGGATAAGAACGGCGTCGGAAAGCGATAAGGACAAGTTGCTCGCGACCATCATGGCGGGGCTCCCCGGTGTCTATGAGCGTTACGATGTGCCGGGCCTGCGCCGCATGGTCGATCGCTATGCGGACATCGGCCATGAAGGCGTGCGCCAGAATCTCGCTCGGTTTTTGCGTGGGGTGGTGCCGGCCGCCGAGGAAGCCGGCGTCCGCCTTTGCATTCATCCCGACGATCCGCCGCGCCCGCTGTTCGGCCTGCCGCGCGTTGTCTCGACGCGGGACGATCTTGATTTCATCGTGAAGGCGGTAGACAGCGCGGCAAACGGCATCACGTTGTGTACCGGATCGCTGGGGTCCCGTCCCGGCAACGACCTGCCGGCAATCGCGCGGCGGTTCGCGCACCGCATCTATTTCGCGCATCTTCGCAATGTCACGAAGGAGCCGGATGGCTCGTTCGTCGAGGCTGATCATCTCGGCGGTGACGTCGATATTGTCGCGGTTGTGCGGGCCTTGCTGCATGAGCAGGCGCGCCGTAAGAGTGCGGGCGACGCGCAATGGCGCATTCCGATGCGGCCGGATCACGGGCACGAACTGCTGGATGACGCAGAGCGCAAGACGCATCCGGGCTATCCGCTGATTGGCCGTATGCGCGGTCTGGCGGAATTGCGCGGCGTAATGAGCGCAATCGCATCGACGGAGAGTTTACCGCTATGACGCCGCGCCTGTCGCGCCAAATGCTTGCGTGCCTTCCCGGCGCGGTGCGGCGGCCTGATTTCGACCCGGCCGGGTTGCGGACCGGCATCGTCCATATCGGTCTCGGCGTTTTTGCGCGGGCGCATCTCGGTTGGCATACGCAACCGCTGCTCGCCGGAGATCCGAGTTGGGGGATTCTCGGCGTCAGTCTGCGCAGCGCGGCGACGCGCGACGCTTTGGCGCCGCAGGACGGCCTCTATCTTTGTGCCGAGCGCGGAGGCAACGAGGAGCGTTTGACGGCCATGGGTGTCCTGACCGGCATCCTGGTCGGGCCGGAAAATCCCGCCGCAGTCGTCAGAGCCCTGGCCGATCCGGCGACGCGCATCGTCACTTTGAGCGTCACTGAGAAGGGTTATCATCGGCTACCGGCCCAGGGGGTGCTCGACGAAGACGATCCGTCAATTCGGCACGATCTCGCCAATCCGGATGCGCTGCGTACTGTACCGGGTTTCCTTGTGGCGGCGCTGCGGGCCCGCACGGCCGCGGGGGTGCCGCCGTTCACCGTTTTGTGCTGCGATAACCTGCCGGCCAACGGTAACTCCACGCGGCGCGTCGTCGTTCGTTTCGCCGAGCTGCTCGACCCCGCGCTCGGCCGGTTCATCGCGGACGAAGTCGCGTTTCCGAACACCATGGTCGATCGCATCGTCCCGGCGACTACGGATGGTGATCGCGAACGCATCGCGCTGGCGGCCGGCGTCCGCGATGCCTGGCCGGTGGTGTGCGAGCCTTTCAGCCAATGGGTGATCGAGGACCGGTTCCCGCTCGGCCGCCCGGCCTGGGAGCGCGCCGGGGCCGAGGTCGTCGGCGATGTGCATCCTTACGAGATGATGAAGCTGCGGATGCTCAACGGCAGCCATTCGGCCATTGCCTATCTTGGGCAGCTCGCCGGCTGGCAGACGGTTTTCGATGCGATTACCGAGCCGGCCATGGCTTTCTTCATCGATTCATTGATTGGGGAGGCAGCCGCCGCTCTGCGAATGCTTGCGTCGGTCGATCTTAGGGCGCATCGATCGGCTTTGCTGAAGCGGTTCGCCACTCCGGCGCTGCGCCATCGCACGGCCCAGGTGGCGACGGATGGATCGCAGAAAATGCCGCAGCGCCTGTTCGCCACCGCAGTGGATCGGTTGGCCGGCGGCCTAGACGTGCCCTGCGTCGCACTCGCCACCGCGGCCTGGCTGCGCTTCCTCCAGGGACGAAGCGACGACGGATCGCCGCTATCGCTGGACGATCCGAAAAAGGACGCGCTGCTCAAGGCCGCGCGCACCGCCGGCGATCCGCGTTCGCTGTGTGACACAATTTTCGCGATGGACGACATCGTTCCATCGGAGCTCGCGCGCGCGACGTTATTTCGGGACGGCGTCCAAGCCGCGCTTGAATCACTCACGACCCTCGGCGTTCGGGGGACACTCAACAAATGGAGGGAGAAGCGTCATGAGGAAAGGACTGACGGGAATGCTCGCAATCGCCGCCTTATTGGCGGCGGCATTATCAGCGACGGCACAGGACGTGCCCGCGCCGGGTAAGAGCCCGCGGATCGATGCGATCAAGAAGGCCGGTGCGTTGCGCGTCGGCGTGCTGGCCAACGCGCCGTGGCTGGTCGAGAATACGACGGGCGCCGGCGAGCATTGGTCAGGCCCCGCGTGGGACCTGGCGAAAGAATATGCTAAACGCCTCGGCGTGAAGCTCGAGCCGGTGCTGGTGTCGCACGAAACGAAGATCCCGGTTCTGGCGTCAAATCAGGTCGACATCTCGGTCACGCCGCTGGCCGAAACGCCGGAGCGGACCCGGGTGGTTGACTTCATTCTCTACTCCAGCACCAGCGTCTGCATGTTTGGTCGCGCGGACAATCCGAAGTTCGCCAAGGCCAAGACGGTGGACGATCTCAATTCGACGGACATCACCATCGCTTATTTCATCGGCGGCGCTGAGGAAGCCTGGGTGAAGCAGCGTTTCCCGAACGCGAAATACCTGGGTGTCGCCAATTCGGGGGCGACCGCGCCGCTGGAAGACATCATGGCGAAGCGGGCCGATGCCGCGCCCATCAACCGCATTCCCTATGTGCCGATGAGCCGCAAGGTGAAGGGCTTGGCGGCGCTGCCGAAGGAGAACAATTGCCAGAACAGCACCGAAAAGGCCCAGCCGGTCGGGGTCGCCATCGATAAGAACCAGCCGGAATTCCTCGCTTGGGCACGCGCGGTGGAGAAGGCGATCCATCCTCAGCTCGTGGCGTCCGAGCAGAAGGTGATCGACACCATGAAGTAGTGCGGCTTTACGTCGCCCACGACAGGCGGCGCAGCCCGGCAATGACGGGGCCGCGTTGCCGGCCTTCGCAGTGAGGTAGGGCTCCCACGGTCATAGACCTTGATTTCACCCCGGTCTTGGACAGCGCCTGGTTCCTACTCGGCGGGTTGGAGCTGACGCTCGCGCTCTCGCTCCTGACGGTGCTGTGTAGCCTGGTTCTCGGCGGCGCGATCGGCCTGGCACGCTGCTACGGGCCGGCTTGGCTGCGCTGGCCTCTGGTGTTCTACATCGACTCGATGCGTTCGGTGCCGGTATTCGTGGTGCTGGTCTGGACGTATTTCGCGCTGCCGCTGCTCACGGGCGTGATCCTGCCGCCGTTCTGGGCGGCGCTCGTCGCGTTGACGGCCCACATCGCCGCCTACGTGGCCGAGATCGTCCGCGCCGGCGTCGAGTCCATCCGCCCCGGCCAGTCGCGCGCCGCTTTCGCGCTCGGCATGTCGCGGTCGCAGGCGGTTCGCACCATCATCCTGCCGCAGGCGGTGGTGCGCATGCTGCCGGCTTTCGGCTCGATCCTGTCGATCACCATCAAGGACACGGCAATCGCCGCCGTGATCGCCGTGCCTGAGTATATGAACAAGTCGCAGACCGTCGCCGGTCAAAGCTTTCACCCGATCGAGGTCTTTCTCGTGGCGATGGCGGTCTATTTCATCATCCTGTTTCCCGTCACCCGCGTCGTCGACATGATCTACGCGCGGGTCGCTTATCTTGGCCGGTCATGAATTTCGATTGGTCCGTCGTTTGGCACAACGCCGACGCTTTGGTGGAAGGCACCAAGCTCACCGTTTTGCTCGCGGTGACAACGATGGCGATCTCCGTTCCCGGCGGCATCCTGCTCGCCGTGATGCGGCTGTCTAGCGCGCGCGTTCTGGTGGTCGCCAGTGCGAGTTTCACGGAGCTGTTCCGCAATCTGCCGCTGATCCTCGTGATCTACACGGTCTATTACGTGATGCCGGTCGCGACCGGCCTCAGCTTGCCGCCGGTCGTCACCGGCATCGTCGCGCTGAGCCTAAACGTTGCTGCCTATAATGGCGAGACGTTCCGCGCCGGCATCGCGTCGATTCGCAAGGGCCAGAGCGAAGCGGCCTATGCTCTCGGCATGACACGCTGGCAGACGATGCGCGACATCGTATTGCCGCAGGCGGTGCGACGGGTGCTCCCGGTGCTGGCGAGCACCTGGGTGTCGCTGTTCAAGGACACGTCGCTGGTATCCGTCATTTCCGTGGGTGAGCTTGCCTACAATTCGATGCGGGTGCGCTCGCAAACCTTCCGCGTGCTCGAAATGCTGACGGCGATGGCGGCGATATATTGGTTGCTGGGTTATCCGCAGGCCAAGCTGGTCGACTGGATCAACCGGCGCTACTCGGTCAAGGAATGAGTGCTGCATGGATACCGCCGACCGCACGATTTTGAGGAAAGGAAGCAGCCAGGCGCCCGCCTTGGTTTATCGCAACGTCATCAAGCGGTTCGCCAGCTTCGTGGCATTGGCGGGCGTATCGGCAGAGGTGCGCAAGGGCGAGGTGGTGTGCTTGATCGGGCCGTCTGGCTCCGGCAAATCGACGCTGCTTCGCTGCACCAACGGGCTCGAACTGATCGACGAGGGCGAGATCATACTCGACGGCGAACTCCTGCCGCCCGACTGGGAAGGCATGCGGCGCGTGCGGCAGCGCATGGGTATGGTGTTCCAGAATTTCGAGCTGTTCCCCCACAAAACCGCGCTGGGCAACGTGACCATCGGGCCGATGACCGTGCTTGGGCTGTCGCGGGAGGCGGCCGAGAAGCGCGCGCTCGCTTTGCTCGAAAAAGTCGGGCTCGCGGATAAGGCCGCGAGCTATCCCTCCCAGCTATCGGGCGGACAGCAGCAGCGCGTTGCCATCGCCAGGGCCCTGGACATGGAGCCGGAGGTGATGCTATTCGATGAGCCGACCTCGGCGCTCGACCCCGAAACGATCGGCGAGGTGCTCAACGTGATGACTCGGCTTGCCAGGGAGGGCATGACCATGATCGTGGTGACGCACGAGATGACGTTCGCGCGTCTGGTCGGCGATTGGATCATCGTCATGGACCGCGGGGCCATCATCGAGCAGGGACCGCCGAAGCAGATTTTCGAGGCGCCCACGGTCGAGCGCACGCGCGACTTCCTCAGCCATCTGGGCTGGTCGGGCTGAGGCGTCAGCCCAGAGAACCCGTGCCTGATGATGCTGCATAGGATTGGCGTTGTACTGCGTGGTTCACACGCCACTCTACCGCAAGTGATATTTTGGTTGCGATTCCGAAGTTGATCGCTGCTGTCACTCATTGGAGCAAGCGTTGAGTACCGGTGTCCTCCTTGCATGTCGTTCCGCGGGAGCTGCCGCCGCGATGAGCCGGCATTCCGACTACTTTGGCGGCACTCCGGTCCTCTACCGCCTTTCTCACATTGTCTGGCTGAGACTCCACCGCCGGAGCTAGAAGAGCCTGATCCACGAATCCGGCACCTTCCTGGATCGGGCACACAGCTTCCCGTTCGCCCGCTTGAGCGTCGTCAACGAGGCGTGAAGCTTCTTGGCTTCCGCCTGGATCTCACTGCCGACCCGGCGTCAGTCCTTCAGTTCCTCCCGTAGGAACTCTATCGCGTCTCGAGCTATGGCCACTACGAACAAC
>DASSXJ010000067.1 GCA_035703895.1 bacterium
GCCTTGGCAAAGCTCCCGTAGGTGGCGACCGCGACAAACGCCTCGACCTGCGGCAGATCAAATCCGATAGAAGTCTCCTATACGACACATAAGAAAAATCATCTTCCACTATAGGCGATCCGCTTCCTATAATACAATCACCAACGTCGGGGGAAGCGATGGAGCGTATCATGAAGGCGGCCGCCGGTACGGGAGTTGAGGTGCGCGGACCAGTCACGGGCAGGTTCGCGGAGATACTGACGCCGGAGGCGCTCAGGTTTGTGGGCGGGCTGCAGCGGGGGTTCAACCCCGCTCGCGAAGCCCTTCTCGCGAAACGCGTCGAGCGGGCGGCCGCGCTCGGTACCGGGATCCTGCCGGACTTCCTCCCCGAGACCCGCGAGGTCCGCGAGGGAGCGTGGACGGTGGCGCCCGTGCCGCGGGACCTGCAGGAACGAAAAGTGGAGATCACCGGTCCTGTCGATCGGAAGATGGTGATCAACGCGCTCAATTCCGGAGCCAGCGTGTTCATGGCCGACTTCGAGGATGCCAACTCGCCGACCTGGGACAATGTCATCGCCGGCCAGGTCAATCTCCTGGACGCCGTCCGGCGGGCGATCGAGTACGTGAACCCAGACGGCCGAACGTACCGGCTAAACGAACGCGTCGCCACCCTGCTCGTGCGGCCGCGAGGGTGGCACCTCGTCGAGAAGCACCTGCTCGTGGACGGCCGGCCAATCTCAGCGAGCCTGCTCGACTTCGGCCTCTACTTCTTCCACAACGCCCGCACGCTCCTCGAGCGTGGTACCGGCCCCTACTTCTACCTCCCTAAGCTCCAAGGCCATGGCGAGGCCCGCCTCTGGAACGACGTCTTCACGTTCGCCCAGGAGGCGCTCGACATCCCGCGAGGCACCATCAAAGCCACGGTCCTCGTCGAGCACGTCCTGGCGGCCTTCGAGATGGAGGAGATCCTCTACGAGCTCAGGGACCATTCGGGCGGCCTGAATGCCGGGCGGTGGGACTACATCTACAGCATCATCAAGACGTTCCGCGACCGCCCGGAGTTCGTCCTCCCCGACCGGTCGCAAGTAACGATGACCGTGCCGTTCATGCGGGCCTACACGGAGCTCCTGGTCAAGACCTGCCACCGGCGGGGCGCCTACGCCATCGGCGGCATGGCTGCCTTTATCCCGAGCCGGCGGGACCCTGAGGTGAATCGGGTGGCGCTGGCCAAGGTGCGGGACGACAAGATCCGTGAAGTGAACGACGGGTTCGACGGCACATGGGTTGCCCATCCGGACCTTGTGCGTGAGGCGATGGATGCCTTCAACACCGGGCTCGGAGGTCGCCTCCACCAGCTCGACCGCCAGCGGGAGGACGTCCGGGTGTCCGCCCGAGACCTGCTGGATGCCCGCGTGCCGGAGGGTACCGTGACCGAGGCCGGGCTGCGCACGAACGTCAGCGTGGGGATCCAGTACGTGGAGTCGTGGCTGCGCGGGGTGGGGGCCGCAGCGCTCTACAACCTCATGGAAGACGCGGCCACCGCGGAGATCGCGCGGTCTCAGGTCTGGCAGTGGATCCGCCACGGCGCCCGGCTCAAGGAGGGTTCCCGCGTCACCCCGGAGCTGGTGCGGTCGGTTGAAGAGGAGGAGCTCGGGCGGATCCGGCGGGAGATCGGCGCGCAGGTCTTTGACCGTGGACGATTCGAGGACGCCCGGGGGCTGTTCGAGCACGTTGCCCTCAATGCGGAGTTCGTAGAGTTCCTCACGATTCCCGCCTACGAGCGCATCGATTGACGGCGAGGAGGACATCATGAGCCCATCGGAACTGACCGCACGTATCCACGACGAAGCCGGCGTACTCGCCCGGCAGTGGACCGCCGACGACCGCTGGCGTGGCATCCGGCGGCACTATACTGCCCGCGATGTCGTGCGGCTGCGCGGATCGCTCCGGAACCAGCACACCCTGGCCACGATGGGGGCGGGGCGACTGTGGCACCTTCTGCAATCGGAGGAGTACGTACCCGCCCTCGGCGCGCTCACGGGCAATCAGGCCGTCCAGATGGTCAAGGCCGGGGTTAAGGCCATCTACCTCAGCGGGTGGCAGGTGGCCGCGGATAACAACCTGGCCGGGCAGATGTACCCCGACCTAAGCCTCTATCCGGCGAACAGCGCATCCGCCGTGATCCGGCAGATCAATAACGCCCTGCTCCGGGCCGACCAGATCGACTGGTCGGAAGGCCGCGCGGACACGCACTGGCTTGCGCCGATCGTCGCGGACGCCGAGGCCGGGTTTGGAGGGCCGCTCAACGCCTTCGAGATCATGAAGGCGATGATCGACGCCGGGGCGTCGGGCGTTCACTTCGAGGACCAGCTGGCCTCCGAGAAGAAGTGCGGCCACATGGGTGGGAAGGTCCTGGTGCCGACCGCCCAGTTCATTCGAACGCTCACCGCCGCCCGGCTCGCCGCCGATGTCCTGGACGTGCCTGCCGTCCTCATCGCGCGAACCGATGCGCTGGGAGCGACCTTGCTCACGAGCGACGTGGACCCACGTGACGGCGAGTTCCTGACCGGCGAGCGGACGCCCGAAGGCTATTTCACCGCCGCGCCGGGGCTGCGGTCGGCCGTCGCCAGAGCGTTGTCGTACGCGCCCTATGCGGATCTCCTGTGGTTCGAGACGTCCAGGCCGGACCTCGAGGAAGCCCGCCGCTTCGCGGAGGCGATCCACGACGAGTTTCCAGGCAAGCTCCTGGCCTACAACTGTTCCCCATCCTTCAACTGGAAGCGCCATCTCGACAACCGGACGATCGCCGGGTTCCAACGGGAACTCGCGGCGATGGGCTACAAGTTCCAGTTCATCACGCTCGCGGGGTTTCACGCGCTCAACGCGTCGATGTTCGAGCTCGCGAAAGGGTTCGCCGAGCAGGGCATGAGCGCATTCGTGCGACTTCAGGAGCACGAGTTCGAGCTGGAGACACACGGATACACGGCGACCCGGCACCAGCGGGAGGTCGGCGCAGGCTACTTCGACGCGGTCGCCGAGGTGATCGCCGGTGGGGCGAGCTCGACCTTGGCGCTGCGGGGCTCCACCGAAGAAGAGCAGTTCTCGGAGGTCAGTGCCGCGCCGCAGGGCGGTGGTGACGGGCTAGGATAGAGCGTCGCTTCTGTCCGCGCTCACTTGGGAGCCGTGGCAGCGAGTAGGCCGGGCGGGATCCGGGCCCCCTTCCCGGGTGCCCATCCGGATGAAGGGTTTGCCCCCCAGAGATGCCAATTCTCAGGGCACGGAACGAAGGTCCAACCATGCCGGGGGGGTTGTGATCCTCGAAACGCAGGGCCTGACGATGGATTTCCGGGGGTTCCGCGCCCTAGACGGCGTCGATCTGCGGGTCGAGCAGGGGACGATTCACGCGGTGATCGG
>DASSXJ010000068.1 GCA_035703895.1 bacterium
CGGGCCGCCGCCTCGAGGCCGGCATCCCAGCACGCGAACACTACCAGTGTTTCGAGACGAGCAGCGATAGTCAACGCTGATGCCAAGTGGACGGCATCGTATGCACGAAGCTGGAATGACTCAGCCGTCTCGGCGGCCTTATGGATAAGTTGGTCGGTCACGCGGACTCGTTGATAATGGACCCAGTCCGCGTCCAAGGATCTCACGGCTCGACGGTACTCGGTCGTGGCGAGCCCGCCCTCCCGGCGTCGGCGCGCAAGCGCGGACCTGGCTTCGACATAGGCAAGAGGGGAAGTAGCTGCCACGGTCGCTTGCTGTAGCGCCCCGTGCACGGCAGGCGAACCCTCTTCATCCACATAGAGCTTTACGAGCGCGCTGGTATCGAGATACAGGTTCACCGGCGGTCCTCGAGGACGGCAGCCGCCACTGCAGGACCCTTGAGATGGGCCGGGCGTCGGGCACCCCGAGGCTTGCCACCCTCCCACCGTATCGTCCCATCCCTGACCATGGCGTCGATGCGCTGATCATCAGTGCTCACTGCGGGCGGGCCGATGATCGCGACCGGGCGACCGCGGTCCGTCACGGTGATGCGCTCCCCCTGCCTGACGCGTGCGAGAAAGCGGCTTAGGCGAGCCTTCAATTCGCGGATGCCAACGCTTGCCATTTGTGGTCACATAATAGTTCAATGTGTCCACATTGTCAAGGACGTAGTAATGGCCGCAGTGGCAGCGCCCCTAGAAAAACCTGGAGCCGGCGATCGGATTCGAACCGATGACCAGCGCATTACGAGTCGGCTTCCCTCTTTGTCGTCCTCTGCCGTCCTGTGCGCTAACCCGCCTCCTGCAACGGTTCCCGACGGATGCGAGTGAAGCCATCTGCAGTCCTTTCCACCCCTCTGCCGCCGGGTCCGGTAGCAAAACGGTAGCAGATTGCGGCCCGGTGAGCGGCGAACTTCGAGCAGGAAGTTGTGATTTTCCATCACAGGACTTTAGAGAGAGACGAATGCTGGCGTCAGGTGAACGCAGATGAAAGGTCACGGCGAGAAGTTGACGAGGAAGCAGGAGCAGGCAATCGCGGCACTTCTGGCCGAGCCGACCCTGGGATCCGCTGCTCGTCGGTGCGGGGTGAGTGAGACGACCTTGTGGCGTTGGCTTCAAGACGAGGAGTTCCAGGCTGCTTACAAGAACGCGCGGCGGTCCGCGGTGGATGCTGCCACCACCTGCCTCCAGCAAGCGGCGACCGAGGCCGTCGCTTGCCTACGCCGCGCTCTGACGTGCGGGCAAGTGGCCGCCGAGGTGAGGGCCGCAGGCCAACCTCGAGTCGACACGACCTCCAGACAATTGCTCGGCGCGCGATGCTCGAGCGCGGCTTCCTGCCGGACTTCGGCGCGGCCGTGCTCACAGAGGTGGGGACCCTTCCCCGGACCCACCGCGACGCAGATTCCGTCCGTCCGCGAGCTGAGTGGATTGCTCTGGGCGTCCATTGACAACGACGACTCGCTCGACCTCGATCAGCTCTCGGTCGCCGAGCCCCTGGCCGACGGCAGGGTGAAAGTCCTCGTCGCGATTGCCGACGTGGATGCCCTCGTGGGAAGAGCCTCGGCGATTGACGCGCTCGCGCAACACAACGCGACGTCCGTCTATCGGTCGCACAGGTCTTCCCCATGCTCCCGGAGCGGCTGTCAACGGATCTGACCTCGGACGGTCGATCTCCTTCTCGCTTAGGCCGAGACGGGTTTGATCGGTATCGGTAAGCCCTGGAGCAACCGCGTTCATCGAAATCCCGTACGATGCGAGAGTCAGCGCCAGGAGTTGGCCAAACGGAGCGAATGCTACGTTGGAGTCCTCCCAGATCATCGTAACATGACCTATTGCCGCCGATTAATTCGCCGAGGAGCGAGAGTCACTTCCGCCGGCGGCAGGAAGGGAAGGTCATGGTGACAGGGTAAGCCGCCGATCAAGCGGGCGCCGCGCGGGGCGAAGGATTTCCGACGCGGCGGAACGAAAGGGCCGCCGGTTGGCATGCCTCCGAGCGCGGATCAATGGGCGAGCGCGGACAGCCGGTGAGGCACGCCGGGGGAGGGAGCACGTATGCGCATGACGAGGGGGCTCTCGGGTCATATCCCGCTCGCGCTGGTCATCGCCGGCGTCCTTGGCGCCGGCATGTTCACCATGCCGCTCCCTCAGACGGGGTCCGCCGCCGGACCGATCACCTTCGTCTGGGGCCGTGCCGGCGACGCGGACACCCTGGACAATCCTGTGAGCACGAACGGCGAGACCTCGGAGGTGACGACCCAGATCTTCAATACCCTCGTGCGGCTCCGGCCGGGGACCGTGGAAGTCGAGCCGGACCTCGCCACCAGTTGGTCGGTCTCGCCTGACGGCACCGTCTGGACTTTCAAGCTGCGCAAGGGCGTGACGTTCCACGATGGGACTCCCTGGAACGCCGAGGCGGCCAAACTCAATATCGACAGGTGGTCGGACAAGAACAACCCCTACCACCAGTCCGGGACCGACTTCTACTATTGGAATGACCTGCTCGCGGATTTGTTCAAGGAAGCCAGGGCCGTCGACCCGGAGACGCTTCAGATCGTCACGTCTGCACCCTTCGGCGCGATGCTCAGCGATCTCACCGTGATCGCCTTCGATTTCGCCAGTCCGGCCTCGCTCAAGGAGTACGGGGGGCAGGGTGCGGGCCAGCATCCGGTGGGGACCGGCCCCTTCAAGTTCGTGGAGTGGGTCCGGGACGATCACATCACTCTAGTAGCCAATTCCTCGTTCTTTCGGCCGGGATTCCCGAAGATGCCCCGGGTGATTTATCGGGTCATCAAAGACAACGCGGCGCGATACTTGGCCCTGAAAGCCGGTGGGGCGCACGCGATCGAGCTACCGAACCCCGACGACGTCAAGACCGCTCAGGCCGACCCGAACCTCAAGGTCGCCTTTCGATCGTCGTTTAACACCGGGTGGCTCCACTTCAACATGAACCACCCCCAATTCAAAGACCGGCGCGTCCGCGAGGCGGTCGCGCTGGCGATCAACAAACGGGCGATCGTGGAAGGGCTGTACGGCGGATTCGGCGAGGTCGCCGACCAGCTCATGCCCCCCGTGATGTGGGGCCGGTCGTCCAAGGTCAAAGCGTACCCGTACAATCCCGAGCGGGCCAGGAAGCTCCTCGCCGAAGCGGGGTACGCCAACGGGTTCGCCGTAGACTTTTGGTATATTCCCGTCAGCCGCCCCTACTTTCCCCAAGGGAAAGAGATTGGGACGGCGATTGCCAACGACCTGGGCAAGGTTGGCATCAAGGCCAACCTGATGACCGAGGACTGGGCGGCCTATGGAAAGGACGGTCGCGAGACCTTGAAGTTCTCCGCATACATGGTCGGGTGGATCGGCGATACGGGAGACCCCGATGACTGGTTGGGGTTCTTCTTCAGCCGTACCAAGCCGAGCGCGACGCGGTACTCGTACGACAATCCCACCGTGCGCGAGCTGGTGGCCAAAGCCCGGACCCTCAGCAGTCAGGCCGATCGGGCGAAGGTGTACGCGCAGATCCAGGAGATCGTGGCCAACGACATCCCG
Organism: bacterium; assembly: GCA_035703895.1. Lineage (NCBI taxonomy): Bacteria > bacterium. Next base: position 3,582 of record DASSXJ010000068.1, read on the forward strand.
CTGGTGCCGATCGCCCACTCCAAGACCCCGCTCTTGATGCTGAAGGCCGTAGAGGGCCTCATTCCGCATCCTAACGGCAACGAGTACATGGAGACGGTCTCGCTGCGGTAGCGCGCCGGACGCGCGACGAGCGGCGCACACGACTCTGGACCGGGCGGCGCGCTCGGCCCTTAGCTCATCTCAACCATCTCGGTCAAGTTGTCGCAACGGGGTATTTCGGAACCCGTCAATCGTTAGGTTGCCGCACCGGGTACATTCCGCCATTTGACCCTCCAGCAGCAGACCGTCCTGCCCGGATTCTTCTTGCAGTGATTGAGCGCGACCCTCGTGCGGTCGAGCGAGTGATTGTTGGCAGCCGGAAGCCTTAGTGACTTCTGGTGGCGGCGAACGGATTCGAACCGTTGACCTGCGCATTACGAGTGCGCTGCTCTACCACTGAGCTACGCCGGCGTCACCGCGCATTCTACCATATTTCAAACCAGGCCTACCAAATAACTCTATCAATTCTACCGAACAGTACCATGTCGACCGGGGGCCCCCTGCTTATACCGGCATGTCACAGATGCTCCCGACTCTAGCTTCAGATTCACCCACGGAGCCTTGCGCGAAAACCGGGCGGGTAGTACCGTGCAAATAAGGGAATATGAATAGTGAGGCGAGAAGCGCTCATGCGGACCGGTCTGAGTGCCTCAAAATCGAATCCCCCATCGCCGCTAGGCTCGGCGCATCGCGGCTAATGCCGACCACGCCATGACGGCCCCCAAGCGCGTGCCGCGGTGGGTGATCATCGGTGGGGCCGCGCTGCTCATGCTGGTTGTGGTACTTCTGCTCGTGCCCTTCCTGGTGCCGGTGGATCGCTTCCGTCCGCTGATCGTCCGACTCGCGGAAGACAGCACCGGACGCAAGATCGACATCGATGCGCTCCAGTTGCACCTGCTGCCCACCATCCATCTGCGTGTCGTGAACCTTCATATAAAGAACCCCGAGGGCTTCCCCAGCGGCGACACGCTGGTGGTCAAATCGCTCGACGTCGGCACAACGCTCAGCAGCGTGCTCGCCCGCCGCTTGGACGTGACGAGAGTGGCGTTCAGCGGTGTGGAAGTGAACCTCCTCCAGACACCCAAGGGAAAGACCAACTACGACTTCTCCGGTCGCCTGGGCAAGCCCGTGGCCACAAACGCGCCGGAGAAAGCGAACGCCCCGGCGTTCTCTCTCAGCCGGATCGATTCCGTCACCGCGCGCGGCGTCAAGATCACATCGGGCACCTATAACCCCGCGACCAGACGGGTTGTCCCGCTCTTTGCCGCCGACGGCCTCAACGCTCGGGTCGGGAGCATCAACTTGGGCGCGCAGAACTGGACGGACTCGGTGGACGTCGTGGGCGATCTCGGGGGCATCTTGTTTTCCAACCCGGCCTTGACCAAGCCGTTGCGCATCCAGAAGGGTATCTTCAGGGTCAAGAAAGGCGCAGTGGAGGGAGCGTTCGCCGCGGCACTCGACACGCTGCGGGTCGATGGCGTGGTCAAGATCGCCGATATCAAGAATCCAATCGCCGAATTTGACGTCATCTTCCCCGAGCTTGACGTCGACAAGCTGGAGGCGTTGGCCCGAGCGGGAGGGGGCGGCACGCCACCGCCGCCACCCGGTGGGCCGCGGCGGCTGCTGGCGAGGGGAAACATCAAGGTCGGCAAGGTGATCGCCCGGCCGGTCGAAGCGGGCGCGATGACCGCACGGCTGACGATTTACACAGACAGGGCGGAGGTCACCCCGTACAGCCTGGCCGCGTTTGGAGGAACCGTGCGGGGGACCGCGGTGATCGATTATGCCGCGGCGCGCCAGCCCCTCGAGATCAGCGCCCACGCGAAAGGCCTGGACGTGGGCGCGGTGATGAAGGCGGCGGGCCGGGCGCAGCAAGGGATCGCCGGGAAATTGGACGCGGATGTGCGCGCCACGACGGCGCTCGTGCCAGACCCGCTGACCGCGCTCAAGGTCACGGTGGACTCGTACACGCTCGCCGCGTCCGAAGGGGTCATTCGGGGAACCGCGGCGGTGGATTACGGGGCGCCTGGACAGCCCGTTCAGGTGACCGCGCTGGCCCGTGGCGTAAATCTCGGCAGGGTGATGACGACGTTCGCGCCTTCGATGCTGCCGGGGATCGGTGGAACGGTGGATGTCGATGCTCGGGTCGCGACCCGGTTGCGGCAGGATCCGCTGGTTGCCCTGACCGCGGCGGGAACGTTCGCGCTGCGGAACGGGGTCCTCCCCGGTTTGCCGAAACCGCTGGAGGTCCAGAAGGGGACGTTCAACTTCAGCGGGGGCGGGGTGCAGGGCACGTTTGCCGCATCGCTTGACACACTGAGGGCGCAGGGCGCGGTCGCGGTGCCCAACCTCAAGAATCCGGTAGCAGACTTCGACGTCACCGTTCCGGATCTCGACGTCGACCGAGTGAGGACGTTGTTCGCGAGCGGGCCCGGCGTGACCGGAAAGGGCGGCACAGCGCCGGGAGGACGCGGCGGTCTGCGGCGGCTGCTGGCGAAGGGTGTGTTAAAGGTTGGTCGGATGAGGGCGCGGCCACTGGAAGCGAGCGCCGTCACCGGCCGGATGAATGTATTCACGGACGCCGTTGTGGTTAACCCCCTTAGCATGTCCATGTACGGTGGCACTGCCCGAGGCGCCATGACCGTGGATTACACCGCGCCACACCTCCCCCTCCAGGCGGTCGTGCAGGTCGGCGGGGTGGACTTCAGCCGGGTAATGGCTGCTCTGGCGCCCGGAAGCAAGCGGTCGATCACGGGGACGCTCGAGGGCAGCGGCAGCCTAGCGACCATCCTGGCAGCGGATCCACTCGCCGGACTTACCGGTACGGGGACCTTTGCCGTGCGGAACGGCACGATCACCGGACTCGACGTGAAGAACACATTGGTGAGTGTCGCCAAGGTCGCCGAGTTCGTGTCTTCGGGCATCACGAAGTTCCGGTACTTCGGGGGGGACTTCCGCATCCAGCAGCAGCGGGTGTACAGCAACGCGTTGAAGCTCGATTCGGAAGGACTCCAAGCAACGGGCCAGGGCAGCTCCGGTTTCGACAGGACGCTCAACTATACCGGCATCGGCGACGTGAAAACCAGCGTGTTCGGTCAACCTCAAACCCAGTTGGGCTTGGCGTTACTGAGGAACGCCCTTGGGGGAAAGGTGCCGGAATCCGTCCGCGACTTCAACGCGCGAGTGCCGTTCGCGATCAAGGGGACGTTCGATAATCCTCAGTTCTCGACGACAGGGGCGCCGCAGATCACCCCGCTGAACTCGCCGACGAAACCGCAGCCCCAGCAACCCGGGCAGAACCCGCCCCAGATTCCAGGGTTCCCGCAGCTCCCTGTGAATCTCCCGCCACTTCCCTTCCCCAAAGGACCGTAGCGCGGAGAAGCGACTTCAGCCGCTAGACAACGCGCGCAGCAGCGCGATGAGCTTGGGCAGGCCCTTGCCGGCGGTCCCGAAGAACTTCGCGTCGGCCGGCCTCCCCGTCCGTGTCTGCCCGGCGCCGGTCCAGGGCACTCTATGATGAAACGACCCCGCCTGAAAGGAGCCGACCGTTGGGCAGCATCTCCCGCACGTGGGAATTGATAAAGGAGAGCTTTCGGGTTTTGGTCGGAGACTCGAAGCTGATCGTCTTTCCCATCCTCAGCATCCTCGCGCTCGTCCTGATCGACGGCTGGGGCCTCTTGACGTTCGGCAAACAACTGAGAGGGCCGGGGCGGGGAATCCCGGCCGACCTCCAATTCCTGGTCTTCCTGTTCTATTGGGTCAACTATTTCATCGTGCTCTTCTTCAACAGCGCTCTCATGGCGTGCGCGTATCTCAGGATCTCGGGCGAGGATCCGAGTCTGGGCGCGGGGCTGCGGGCGGCCTGGGTGAACGTCGAGCGGATCCTCCTCTGGTCGTTCGTCGCGGCCACCGTCGGCTTTGTCCTGCAGCTCCTCGAACAGCACAGCGTGCTTCGGCGGTTCGTCGCCTCTCTCCTCGAGCTCGCGTGGTCCCTCGGCACGTTCTTCATCATCCCCGTGCTCATCCTCGAGGACTGGGATGTCTTCGGCTCGCTCAAGCGGTCGGCCGAGCTGTTCCGCGGCCAGTGGGGTAATGAAGTCGCGGGCAACTTCAGTTTCGGCGTGCTGTACTTCCTATTGTCGCTCCCGGCGATCGTGGTGGGGAGCGCCTGCATCAAGCTGGCGCCGATCCTCTGCGCGCTGGTGGTCGTCGGGTATTTCTTGCTCCTCTACGTCATCATGACCGCCGTGCAGGGCATCTTCGTCGTGGCGCTCTACCGCTACGCGACTGGGAAAAGCGACGGGGGATTCGACGCCACACTCTTGAAGGACGCCTTCTCCTGACGGCGGGAGCGGGCGCCTTCTCCATGAAGCGTTATCGACGCCAGTTCTCCATGATAATCAGCACGCCGGCGACGAGCGCGATCAGGTTGGTAATCTGGCTGAGGCCGTAGAGGAAAAAGAAGCCCATCGAGCTCAGCCCGGCGAGGATCAGCCACACTCCGAGCAGGAAAAATCCCCAGTTGGTGACCCGCATCAACTCCCTCCTCTCGAATTCGGCCGCAGCAACCCGAGCGATCCCTCCCCTACCATCCCATCGCATACCCGTTGCGCCGCGGATCGGCGCCGCCCGCTAGCCACCGATCCTCCCGAAACGCAATCCCCTGGCCGCCCCCGACCTTCATGGACCAGTCCTCCAGGATCTCGAGACGGTACCCTCGCGCGGCGAGCGCCTTTTGGACGGCGGACGAGAAGCGGCCCTCCAAGAGCAGCACCTTGGGGGGGAGCGGGTCGCCGACATCGTCCTTCCACCGGAACCTGGGCGCCGCGATCGCGTCCTGGATGTTCCGGCCGAAGTCAATGAGGTTGATGATCATCTGCGCGGTCGTCTGCGGAATCCCGTAGGAACCAGGCGTCCCGATCATGAACGCGAGGCGACCGCCGCGTGCGGCGTGCGCGGGGCCGAGCGGGTCGATCCCGAAGGAGTGCGTGGGGGCAACAGGCGCTTCCTGGACGCCGAACGCGTGTACCGGGGAGGTGGGCGACTCCCGCCGCTTGCCCGGCGCGATCTCCTTGCGGTCTCCTGGAATCAGCGTGCACCAGTGATGTCCGTTGTTCATCGCGATGCCGGTGCGGCCGATGACCACCCCGGACCCGTACGACGATCCGAGCGTCTGGGTGATATTGACCGCGAGCCCGTCCTCGTCCGCCGCCGCCAGGTGCGTGGTCGAGCGGTCCGGGGTCGGACGGGCGCGCCGGATCCGGCCGGCAGGACGGCGGCGCGCGCCGTTGCGGCTGGCCCGCCCCGCCCGGCCTCGCTTCCGCCAGGCGTCCACGCGGCGGGTGACCTCGGTTCTGAGCTCGCCGACGCGCTCGTCGCTCAGCATCCACGCGAGCGGCACGTCGACAAAGTTGGGGTCGGCGACGTTGGATGCCGCGTCCATCCGGGCGAGACGGATCGTCTCCGCGAGCAGCGCGAGATAATCCACCCCGAGGTGCTCCATGGCGCTGAGGTCGAACGCCTCGAGGATTCGAAGCGTCTGGAGGACCTGCACCGCGCTGCTGGGTGGTGGACACGTCCGCAGCTCATACCCGCGGTAGGTCGCGGTGACCGGGGCCTCCCACTTGAGCGTCCCTGGATAGCTGCGGAGGTCCTCTTCCGCGATTAGCCCGCCGTGCTCGGCCATCCAATCGGCGATCGTGCGGGCGATCCGGCCTTCATACAAGGCCATCCAGCCGTCTTGCGCGATCGTCCGGAGCGTCTCTGCGAGGCCGGGCTGCCGGAGCGCCTCGCCCACTTGGTAAGGACGGCCGCTGTGAAGATATGTGCGCGCGGCTTCGGGATGCGGAGTGAGCCGGTCGACGGCCTGCAGGTTCCGCTCGTAGTCGAAGACGGTGGTGGGGATGCCGCCGTCGGCCAGCTCGATCGCCGGTTCGAGGACCTGTGCCAGCGGCAGCCGGCCGAACTCGCCGTGCAGCCGGGCCCATCCCGCGACGTTACCGGGCACCATCGGGGCCATTGGGCCGAGGTCCTGGGTCTCGGTCGTAAAGATCTCCGGGCGAGCGCTGTGCGGGCTGCGCCCCAAGAAATTGAGGATCCGCGTCTCACCGCTCGGATGGGTCACCACGGCGATGCCGATCCCGCCCAGCCCCGAGAAATAGGGCTCGGCAACCGTGACGGCCACGGCTGTGGCCACGACCGCGTCGACGGCGTTCCCTCCGGCGGCGAACATCCGGACCCCGGCCTGCGTGGCCAGCGGGTTGGCCGAGGCGACCATGCCTCGGCGGCCCAGCGCGACGGGCCGGACGCCGAACTCAGACGCGCCTCCTGCGTACGCCACCATGCACCTCCATGAATTGTAGAAACGTCACGCAGATGGACACATCGCCGCGCGGGATGGGTGTGTTGCGCGGAGCCTGCTCGACGTTGCGGGCTTCTACGCGTCGCGCTCGATTCCTCCGGCCTCATGCGGTCCCGCGTCGAAACGCGCCACGAGGCAAGCGGGGGCCAGTGTCGAAAATTGACACTGCGCGCCTTTCAGGCGATAATAAAGCGGTTAACATGCTGGATCATCCGAGCATACTCGTCCTATTTTTCGAGTGCGCGCACCCCAGAGGAGTCACGACATGCCAGCAACGCTAATCGTGGCGAACCTTCGAGCGGGGGGCGGCCGCGCACGCGATGTCCTCCCCCTGGTCACCAGCACCCTCAGACGCGCCGGCCGGGACTATGAACTGATCATCACCCCCACGGGGGAAGCGACGGCGCCCTTGCTGGCAGAGTTTCTCTCGGTCGAACGGCCGGGGTTCGATCAGGTGGCGGTCATCGGCGGAGACGGAACCCTCAACGGTGCGGTCAACGGCATTTTGACGAGCGGCTCGAACCTGCCGCTCGGCATCATCCCGTGCGGCACTGGAAACGAGATCGTCCGGTCGTTGGGGATCCCCAAGGATCCCGAGAAAGCCGTCGGCATCATCCTCCGCGGCCAAGTCTGCCCTGTCGACGTCGGGAGGGTGAACAACCGGTACTTTCTCCACATCTTCGGCCTGGGCTACGACGTCCAGGTCGTGAAGATGGTCAATACCCTTCGGGCCAGGTACCGCCTCGCCCGCAATCGCTCGGTCTACTACCTGGCGTCCCTCCTCTTGCTCTCGTCCGGGTTCGATCCGTTCCCGGTCCGGGTCCAGGTGGGTGAGCGCACCTTCAGCGGCCGCGCGATCATGATCGTCGCTGCCAACGGCAGGATGTACGGAGAGCGGCTGCTGGCGCTCCCGGCACCGAGTCTCTCGGACGGCCTGCTCGACCTCTACCTGCTCCAGGAGCTTCGCACCCGATCGTTTCGCAAGACGGCCCGCCTCCTCCGGCACCTGCCGGTGCCCGAGCTGAGCGTCCACCGGTGTTCGGCGGTGAAGATCCAGCTCGACCAGCGCCGGGAGGCGCAGGTGGACGGCAGCCTGCTCGGACCCGCCCAAACGTTCGATCTCTCGCTGCTGCCGCGCCGGATCTCGGTGATGCACCCTGCGCCGCCCGCGCTTGTCGGCGCGCCGCGCCGCGCGGAGACCGGATCGGAGCGCCGCTAGGCGCATGTTCCTTTCGATCCTCTCCTGCAACTACGGCGGCGGCCACCGCCGGGTCGGCGAAGCGATCGCGGAAGAGTGGAAAGCCCGCACCGGGGGCCGGGTGGACATCGCCGACTACTTCGCGCGGTTCGTGCATCCCGTGTTTGACGCGGTGACCAAGTTCTCATACATTCAGAGCGTCCGGCGGGCGCCCGTCATGTACGGCATGTTCTACCGGGCGACCGGGGAGATCAAACCGGACTCAGTGGTCCAGCGGGCGATCAACCGAATGGGGCTGGAGCGATTGGACCACTATCTCCAGACGGAGCGCCCGGATGTGGTATGCTGCGTCCACTGCACGCCGGCGGGCACGATGTCGGACCTGAAGATCGCCGGGCGCACCACCGTCCCCTGCGCGACAGTCATCACGGACTACGTCACGCACAGTCAGTGGATCCATCCCTGCGTGGACCGGTACTGCGTGCCGGCGGCGTCCGTCCGTGACGGCCTCATCTCCCGCGGGATCCCCGCGGAGCGGATCACCGACACGGGCCTCCCGATCGAGCGGAAATTCCTCCGGCCGCTCAACCGTGAGGTCCTCCTCGAGCGGTTTGGCCTCGTGCCCGGCCGCCCGGTCGTCTTGGTGATGGCCGGAGCGTACGCGATGCTGGGAGGGGTGGGGGACGTCGTTCGCGTGCTCGCCCGGTTCCCGAGACCGTTGCAGGCGCTTGTGGTCTGCGGCCACGACCGGCGGATGACCGAGCAGGTCCGGGCGCGGACGGCCAATGCGCCGCACCCATTCAGGACCTTCGAGTACGTGGACAATGTCGAGGAGCTGATGGCGGTGAGCGATCTGCTCATCACCAAGGCCGGGGCGGTCACCGTGACCGAGGCGCTCGTACGGCAGCTTCCGATGCTGATCTACCGGCCGATCCCCGGCCAGGAAGAAGGCAACACAGAGTACCTCCTCGAACACGGCGCGGCGCTTGCGCCCAAGACGCCGGAGATGCTCCGCGAGATGCTCGAGATGCTCCTCGCCGATCCCGCCCGCCTCGAGGCGATGCGGCGGGCCACCGCATCGCTGGCCCGGCCGGAGGCGACCGAACAGGTGGTCGCCCGGCTGGCCGCCCTGGCCACTACGGTCGATGCTGAACGTACGTTTCAAAGGACGCTCGCGACCTCCAACCCCCGGATTTGAAATCTCCGAGCGAGACCACGCTCCTCGCGACCACGGTCGGCCTGGTCGAGTTTGTGCACGGCGCTCTCCTCTTTGTCCTGCTGCCGACCCTGGTCGCCGAGCGCTTGGGATGGCCGATGGGCACGACCGGGGCCGCGGTCGCGACCTATTTCTTCGCTGAGGTGGCGGCGAAGCTTGTCTCCGGATGGCTGGTCGATCGGATCGGCGCACGCCGGATGCTGCTGTGGGGGTTCTTGGTCTACGTCCTCGCGTTCGCCGCGCTCGTCGTGTCGAAGACGACCTGGGAGACGTTCCTCGCGCTCGCGGTGATGGGCGCCGGAGCCTCGCCGCTGTGGCCCGCAGCGCTGACCCGCCTGACGCGCAGCGCCGGTCCGCAGGTTGGCGGAGCGCTGGGACATGTCTTCTCGACGTGGTTCTTCGGCGCGGGGCTCGGGATCGGCCTCGCAACACTGCTGAGCCGGACTAACCATCCCGTTTCGCTGAGCGTGTTTCTGCTCCCGCTCATTGGAGCGGCGTTGCTCGGCCTCCTCGTGCCGAAGGACCCCGACAATCCCTCGCCGGCGATGAGCGGCCCGCCGATCGGCAGGCTGCTCCGCATCGTGATGAGCTCCCTCGTGAAGCTCGCCACCAGTATCGTCCCGCAGATCATTGCGGTGGGCGTACTCATCCCGGTGGTGGTTCCCTATCTCGAGAACGTGCGCGGGCTCGACGAGCGCGAGCTGCTTGTGCTCATGGTCCTCGGCATGGGCGCCGGCCTGCTGCTGCTGGCCCCGGCGGGGCGGTGGGGCGACCGGCTGGGACGGCGGCGAACGTACGCGCTGGCCTTGGGGGCCGTAGCGTTGCTGCTCATGGCCGTGCCCCTCTGTCGCACGCTGTGGCTGCTGATCTTGGACTTTATCGGGATAGGCGTGGGCTACGCCTTCGTGCTCCCGGCGTGGAACAGCATCCTCCTACACCTCCTCCCCGAAGATGTCAGAGGCGCCGGGCTCGGGATCCTGATGACGGTCGAGGGGATGGGCGGCGTGATCGGCCCGCTCCTCGGTGGGCTCCTCTGGCAGTGGGCGAATCCCTCCACGCCGTTCTACCTCAGCGGTGGCCTGCTGCTGTCGGCGTCCTTCGCCGCGTCGCAGTGGGGAGCGGACGTGGGGCCCGGCTAGGACAGCAAAGGGCGACCGCCCCCGCGCTCGCGTCTGATGCCTTCCCCTATCGAGGCGGATACTCGGCTTCGGGAGGGACCCGTTCCCGCGGAATCTCGATGAGCTCCAGGATCACGCCGAGCGACGCCTCGGTATCGAAGTACGCAAACCCGCCGTCGCCGAACCGGCCATATCCGCGGCCGCTCTGGAGCACCGAGAATCCCTGGCGCTCCGCCTCCGCCACCCCCTGATCGAGGGAAGGCACGATGATTCCAAGGTGGTGCAGTCCTTCCCCCTTGCGATCCAGGTGCTCGACGTAGATGTTGCGATCCGACAGCGGCTGAATGATCTCCACCATCAATGGCCCCATCTGGGCCAGCGCGAGCCGCATGCGATAGTCCTGCGCCCTGCCGCGGTAGGTCATGTCACGGACGAGCGGGGGGCCGTACGTGTACATTTTCCACGGTCCGACGCCAAGCATCTCCCAATACCGCCGCACGGCGGCATCCAAATCGCGGACGACCAGGGCGATCTGGTTGACCTGCGTAAGGGGCCGCACGGGCTCAGGCCTCCTTCCGTGACACCTGCGATGGCAAGCGGGTTAGTCCGGCACCTCGAGTGCGATGGCCGTGATACGCTCGAGCATGTCATCGCCCCAGACGTACCGGCCCAGCCGGTGCTGCTTGGCGGACGGCTCGGCCACGAAATCGGGGTCGACGTCCTTGCCCGAGTACGTGCGGCATCGGAAGAAGATGGAGTGATCCGGCACGAGGTAGCGGGGATCGCCTCCGATTGAGACCAGCACCGGGACGTAAGACCCCATCCGGTACTCGTGCGTATGCCGGGCCGCTTCGATGATCGGGAACGGCAACGTGAACCGGCTGCGAAGGAGTCGCGCAACCCGGCCGCCCACGAGCTTCCTAGGATTGTCCATAAACTCCGTAGACCCCCAGTCGGACAGCCAGACGAGGCACGGATCCACAAGCCGGCCATCCAGCAGCCTGGCCCGGCAGGGCACCAGGCCGCGGTCGTCGTGCGCGCGATACCGCGCGACATTGAGCGCTTGGAGCATCGCCGAGACCGCGACGGCGCTCAGCCCCGGAATGCGGAGGCCATACTGCGCCCTGAGCGCGTCGAACGCGGCCCGTTCCGCCTCCTCGAGCAACCGGCGCCGCAGGACCTGCGCACGCCGGAACTCCCTGACCGACCTCGGACGTCCTCTGCCCACGGCGCCTCGGACCTCAGCCTCCTGCTCAGATCGGGCGATTCGCTACGGGTGCGCCGGGGGGTTGTCGCGCGAGTAGACCGGCTGCTTGAGGTACTCCTCGGGGCTGAACGTCCAGAACTGCGAGACGTTCGGGTACGTGAAGATCACGGTGTTTTGCGGCTGCCCGTTGACGATGTCGACGCGGCGGATGTAGATGTTCTCGATCGGATTGCCCCAGCCGTCGAGCCGGAGCGGGCTCCGGGGGGCGTCGGGGAGCACGACCCTCCGCACCGCGGCGACGAACGCGCTCCGGTTCTCCACACGGCCGCCGACGGCCTCGAGCCCTTTCTGCAAAAACTGGACGGTCGTATACGTGGCCTCCGAATAGTAGGACGGTACCCGATTATAGGTACGGGTGTAGAGGCGCACGAAATCGCGATTCGCCGGCGTGTTGAGCGCCGCGCTGTAGTGGAGCGCGGTCACGACCCCTTTCGCCAGATCGCCCTCCTGGAAGAGGATGGATTCGTCTGTGAGAGTCCCGCCGCCGAGGAGCGGGATGCGGCCCGCGAGGCCAAACTCCCGATATTGCTCGAGGAACCGGAGGGCATCCCCGCCGCTGAACTCCGCGTAAACGGCGTCGATGTCCCTGGGGATGCGCCCGAGGTACGGACTGTAATCGGGGGCGCTGAGAGGCGGCCATAGGTGCGTGATCACGCGGCCCCCGTTCAACTCGAACGTCCGCTGGAACCCGCCGACCGACTCATACCCGAAGGCGAAGTCGTTTGCGATGGCCACCATCCGGCGGAAGTGGAGCGTCTTGGCCGCGTACTCGCCGAGCGGATGGTTGGGCTGGCTGCTCGTCCACCCGGTCCTCACGATCCAGGGGGTACGGTTGCGCTGGGTGAGGTCGTCCGAGGCTACGACGGGGTAGATCGCCAGGATCTTCTGCTCGTTGATGTAGTCGCGCAGAGCATAGCCCGAGTTGGCGGAAATCGGGCCCATGAGCAGGTCGACCCTATCGAGCTCCACCAGTTTGCGCGCCTTGGTAAGTGCCCCGGACGGCGTTCCTCCGTCGTCCTCGACGACGACTTGGATCTCGCGGCCCGCCATCCGGTGGTTGACCTGGTCGAGGCCGAGCGTTAGTCCGTTCACCAAGTCCCGCCCGTTCTGCGCCACGCGGCCCGTCAGCGTCACGATGAGCCCGATCTTGATCGGCGCCTGCTGGGCGGCGGCCATCCCGGCCCCACCGGCAAGCGCCGCCGGGAGCCCTGCCGCGAGGAGTCCGAGGAAACTCCGCCGTCGCATCGCCGCCCTCACCCCCCTGCTGTGGTTCCGGCCTTCTTCTGGGCGACGAACGTCCCACCCTTCGCGCGGCGCCCGGGGGCGCTAGGCTTCGCCGATCCGGAACAACGCCGCGGCGTTGCCGTGCCCGATCGTCTGCCGGTCGGCCGGTGCGACGCCCGCGGCATCCAGCGTGGCCAGCGGTGTCGGATCCCCCATGTCGAAGGGGATGTCCGTCCCCAACAGCACGCGATCCGCGCCCACCAGATCGATCAAGTAGCGCAGCGCTTCGGGGGAGTGGACGACCGTGTCGTAGTAAAAGGCGCGCAGGTAGGCGCGGGGCGCTTTTGCCGTCCCGCGGCACTCGGGCCGCACCGCGTGCCCGCGGTCGAAGCGGCCGAACTGGTACGGCCAGTACCCGCCGCCGTGGGCGAGAATCAGGACCAGGTCGGGATGGCGGTCCAGCACGCCGCCGAAGATCAGCTGGGCCGCCGCGAGCGTCGTGTCGAGCGGGTTGGCCACCAGGTTGTGCAGGTAGAAGGACTCGACGCGTGGCGTGGGGATCGTGTACGCCGGGTGAAAGAAGACGGGCGCCCGGGCCTCCTCGCACGCGGCCCAGAACGGCTCGACGGTCGGGTCGGACAGCTCGCGTCCGCGCGCGTTGGTCCCGATCTCAACCCCAAGGAGCCCATGCCCAAGCGCCCACTGAAGTTCCGCCGCGGCCGCGCGGCCGTCCTGAAGCGGCACCGTCGCGAGGGCGGGGCGGCCGGCCATCGCGGTGTTCATGAGACGCGCCCACTGCGCGCCGCGTTCGCCATCCAGCCCATACCCAAACAGGTCGATCCACGGTGAGACGATCTGGAAGTCGCAGCCCGCGGGCGGCCGGGGGGCGAACAGGCCGGGCTGGATCGGCCGGCTGATCTCCCCCGACGCGAACTCCACACGGTTATCGGGACGCAGGTGCACTCCGACCCGCTCCCCGTCCGCGGCGATCCGGTCGCGCAGTTCGGGCGGGACCTGATGGGCGTGCGCGTCGATCATCGAGCCCTCCGCGACCGCTTACTTCTCGAGCATCGCCTTCATCGGCTGCCAGTAGTGTGTTCTCCAGCCCGACGTTTTGTCTCTGACGTCGTCGTCCGGTACGCCCTCCTGGGTAAACGTCAGGCGCGTTCCGGTCTTCGTCTTGGCCAGGGCGTAGGTCACCGTCGAGTAATGGTACTGCGGCCATCCCTTCGATCGCCAAAACTGGACAATTTTCTTGCCGGGGACCAGCTCGAGGTTCACGCCGTTGATGTAGGATCCATAGGCGGTAAACCTGCCCCCCGGTCTGCGGCTGATCTGCGCAGGCGCACCGCTGAAGGCGGCGTGCTTGCGGGAATCCATCAGGGCCTCATAGACCGCGCGTGGGCTCGCCTTGATCGTCACCGACTGGCGGATCGTCTTCGCCATCGCTTCCCCTCCCCTGCCGATCCACCGACCTTCGAGTCGGTCGTGCTGTCGTCCGTCCACCAACCGCGGAGGCCCTCTTCTCTGGCGATCGCCCGGAACACCTGCTCTGGAGACGCCTCGATCTCGATCGTGCTGCGTGTCCGCCATCGCGAACCTCCTCTCGCATCTTGGGCCGGGCCCAGGGGAGGATCACCGCCTGACGGTGTCACGCGAACACGTTACCTGCCGTCCCCCTCCTTTCCGTACCGCTCCAAGAGCGTCCGCCGCGTCATCCAGATCTGGCGCAGCTCTTTGCGGTTGCCCTCGGCGAGACGGGCGCGGCCGGCGGGGTGATAGCGCATAAGCAGGAACCGCTCCCACCATGTCAACCACCACCGGGTGAAGGCGGGCAGCGGCCGGTGCTCGAACCCCGCGAGCCGCGCCTCTTCCCAAAACAAACTGGGACCCCCCACGATTTCGATCGCCTGGTAGTCCGGCCGCGTGCGGACGTCTCGGGCCAACGCGGGAAGCGCGCGGAAGACCTCACGCCGGTAGCGGAGCCCGCCCCGGCCTCCTTCGTGCAGGACGGCAGCGCGCCGGTTGTCGACATGGATCTCCCCCGCGAGCGCGCCCCGCTTCACCACCGTGCCGTCCGCGAAGGTCAGCGCCGGTCCACGGTACCGGATCAGCCCCAGCCGGATGATATACCCACCTTCGCCAATTGGGCGGATGTCGTAGCGCCGCTCGAACCACTGCTCGAGGCGATCGAAGAGTCCCGTCACAGCACCGGCTCCTTGCCCGCCACGCGACGGAGCTGAGGATCGAGCGCGTCTCGCAGCCCGTCGCCGAGCAGATTGATCCCCAGCACCGTCAACGCGAGCGCCAGACCGGGGAACACCGCCATCCATGGCGCGATCGCGAGCGCTCGCGTCGCCTCCAGCATCATCCGCCCCCACGATGGCACGGGGGGCTGCGTGCCCACCCCAAGGTAGCTCAGCGAGGCCTCGCTCAGGACGGCCCCACTGAACGTCGTGGTCGCTTGAATCACGAGCAGCGGCGCGATCTGCGGCATGATGTGGCGCATCAACACACGGCCCTCCGTCGCGCCGAGGCCGCGGGCGGCCGTCACGAATTCGCGACCCTCGATGGACAATGCCTGCGCCCGTGTCTGCCGCCAGAACACCGGCACGAGCACGATGCCGATCGCGATCATCGCCGGAACCGCGCCGGACCCAAGCACGGCCACGATCGCGAGGGCCAGCAGGATCGCGGGAAACGCCATCAACCCGTCCATCAGCCGGCCGAGGAGGCGACCCCACCAACCCCGCCACCGCGCGGCGACGAGGGCGAGCGAGACGCCGGCAGAGAGTCCGATCCCGACGGCCACAAGCCCGACCTGGAACGCGACCACCCCGCCGCCGAGCACGCGAAAGAAGAGGTCGCGGCCCAGGTCGTCGGTCCCGAAGGGATGGTCCGCAGTGGGCGGCTGGAGGCGGATCTCCACCGCCACCCGTGTCTCCGCTCCCCGGGCCCACATCGCCGCGTAGAGGACGCCGGCGATGACGACCGCGAGCAGCGCCATCCCGACGGCAAGCGGCCGGTTCGCCCGACGGGACCTCATGCGGCGCCGACGCGGGGATCGACGACGCTGTAGAGGAGGTCCACGACGGTGTTGAGCGCGGAGACGAGCAGCGCGAGCACGACGACCGCCCCCTGGACGATCGGAAGGTCTCGCGCATAGATCCCCTGGAGCACCAACCGCCCGAGTCCCGGAAGCCCAAAGACCTGCTCGACCACGATCGCGCCGCCGAGCAGGTAGCCGAACTGCAGCCCCGCGATCGTGAGGACCGGGATGAGCGCGTTCCGGAGCACGTGGCCGAGAAGGACCGCCCGCTCGGCGAGCCCTTTGCCCCGCGCGGTCCGCACGTAGTCGTGGGCCAGCTCCTCGAGGACCGCGCCCCGCACAAAGCGCATCAGCTGCGCGGCGCGCGCCACGCCGAGCGTCACCGCCGGGAGCAGTAAATGCGCAGCCCACGCTCCAACGCCGGCGGCGAGAGGCGCGTACCCCTGCAACGGCAGCCATCCCAGGGTCACGCTGAAGAGGAGCAGGAGGAGGATGCCGACCCAGAAGTTGGGGACGGCCAGGCCGGCCTGGGTGGCCGCCAGCACGCCGAGATCGAGGAGGGACCACGCCCGCACCGCCGCCAGCAGGCCGAGGGGCAGCGCGACCGCGACCGTCACCACCATCGCCGCGAGCGCGAGCGACAGCGTCACCGGGAGGCGCTCGGCGATCAGCGTGGCGACCGGCGCGTGGTAGCGGATCGACTCGCCGAGCTGTCCCCGAGCGAGTCCGCTCAGCCAGGCCGCATACTGCACCCAGATCGGCCGGTCCTCCCCCAAGGCATGCCGGAGCGCCTGGAGCTGCGCGGGCGGCGCTTCGAGCCCGAGCATGAGCGCGGCCGGATCTCCCGGGATGATGCGGATCAGCACGAAGACAATGGTCGCGGTCACCACGACCGTGGGGACGATGGCGAGAGCCCGGGCGGCGCGCATCGCGCGCGCTATTTCGCGGCGGTCCGCAGATCGTAGGTGTCGATCGCGTACATTTCCTTCACGTTCTGAACGCCCTTGCGCATCGCCAGCCGATCTTCAGGGTCGCCCAGGAACACCATCATCGCGTCCTCGGTCATGAGACGGAGCACTTCGGCATAGGTTCGCTTGCGCAGATCGGCCCTGAGGGTGAACCGCCCGGCGTCGACCAGCGCGACGACCCTGGCGTTGGTGTAGCTCACGTAATTGGTCGCGGGATTGCCGAAACCCGCCAGCCGGCCGTCGGGGTCGAGCTTCCCGGTGTGCCCGATGATCGTCAGGTCGTAATCGTGCGCGCCTGTGAAGATCCGCGTCAGCCAGAATCCGAACTCCACCACGCGGATCTTGGCTTGAATGCCGACCTGCGCCAGCATCGCCTGGACGAGCTCACCGGCTTTGATGTGGGTCGCGTAGGGCTGCGGGAGGGCGAGGTCGGCGGTGAACCCCGATGCGAGGCCCGCCTCGGCCAGCAGCTCCTTGGCCTTCGCCGGATTATAGGGGTACGGGTCGCCGAGATCGACATAGTACGGACTCTGCGCATCCATGAAGACCGCCACGGGCGTCGAGCCGGCGCCGTACGCGGTCTTGAGCACCGCTCTGCGGTCGATCGCGTACCAGAGGGCCCGCCGCACCCGGACGTCGGTGAACGGTTTGCGGGTGTTGTTGATCGCGACCACGTTTACGGTCGCGTTCTGCCGCGGCCGGATCGAGACGCGGGGGTCCCGCTCGAGCCGGGGCACGTCGAGCGGATCGACGCTGTCGACGACGTCGAACTCGCCGGTCAGCAGGCCGGCGGTCTTGACCGGGCCCTCCGACACGAATCGGAAGGTGACACCCTCCAGCGCCGGCCGTCCGTGCATGAAGTACGCGTCGAACCGCCCGAGCCGGAGGAAGCTGTCACGCGACCATTCCTCGATCTTGAACGGACCGGTGCCGATCGGGGTCTTGCCGAAATCCGTGCCGGAGGCGATCGCATCCTTGGGGAGAATCGCCCCCCACCCCTGCCCCAGCGCGGCCAGAAACGGCGCGAACGGCTGCTTGAGCACGAACCGGACGGTAGCCGCATCCACCGGCTCTACCCGGTCGATCGCGGCAAAGTCATTCCGCTTGGGCGACCCGAGCGCGGGGTCAAGGATCCGGGTAAACGTCGCGACGACGTCCTGGGCGTCGAGGGGCTTCCCATTGTGAAAGCGGACGCCGGGCTTGAGCTTGAACGTCCACTCCTTGCCGTCCGGCGCCATCGTCCACGAGGCGGCCAGGTCGGACACCAGGACCCCGCGGTCGTCGGGTTCGACCAGGGTATCGTACAGGCTCTTCATCACCTGGAAGGCCAGCGTCGCGGAGGTTCGCTGGGGATCGAGAGTGTCCGGACCCCCGGAGATCGCGAACGTGAGCCGGCCGCCCAGGCTCTCCGCGGGCTGCGGGGAGAGCGCGGCGGCGCAGGCCGCCGCCAGGACGAGGGCGACCAGGCGTCCTATCATGGCCGCTGTATTCTCTCCTTCACAGAACGGACCTTTCCTTCTATAGAAGACGGGGTGTCGCGGCGGTCGTCGATCTTCATCACGGTGGAGATCCGCCGGGCCCCCCGGGCAAAGCACGCCTGGTGGATTTGCGGGACGAGGCGGAGGAGCGGCTCGAGCTCCCCCTCGACCTCCGTGTGCATCGCGTTGAGGCGGTACGACAGGCCGCTCCGCTCGATGACCCGCACAGCCTCCGCCACGTACTCACCGACGCTGGGAGATCCCGTCCCGATGGGGGTGACGCTGATCGCAAGGATCGCCACTGCCGCCCTCCGCCCGAAGGCATTATCCTCGATCGTATGCCTGCTGTAAGGTTTTGATCTCGATTTTCTTCATTTGAAGCATGGCCTTCATGACCCTTCTCGATTTCTCACCATCTTTGTCGGCCAACAACTCGCCCAAGACAGAGGGAACGACTTGCCATGACAGACCATATTTGTCTTTCAGCCAGCCGCACTGTCCTTCTTTTCCGCCCTGTGAGAGTTTCTCCCACAACTCGTCCACTTCTTCCTGCGTCCCACAGTTCACCAGAAACGATATGGCCTCAGTGAATTGAAATACCGGCCCCCCATTGAGCGCCAGAAATTCTTGGCCCTCCAGCTGGAATGTCACGACCATGGCCGTTCCCTTGGGCCTTCCAGAAGCCTGTGCCGCTTCTTCTGCATAGCGGGAAATGTGTCCAATCTTCGAGTTCTTGAAAATCGACACGTAAAATTTCGCAGCCTCTTCGGCTTTGTCATCGAACCACAAGAACGGGGTGATTTTTTGCACCACGCTGGGCATGGTTCACGTCTCCTCCTCCGAGATCTCCACGCGCTTTCGTGTATGGTCGAGCGGGCCGGCCCGAAATCGACACGGGGCGACCAGTCGGAATGGTCGGGGGGCTCGCCCCGTGTGCAGAGACGCGGGAGGTTACATCCGATCGCTCCCGATGAAGTACCTCCTGGCGTGGGCAACGATCTCTCTGTCGGTCGGATGATCCGCGGTTTCAATACCAACGACTCGGGCTTGGAGCGTCTTGTCGTGGTCTTGGAGATATCTGAAAAATTCGAGCTTCGCCGACGACGGACCCACGATGAGCACGGCATCGGTGCCGTCGAGCGATCGCGCGACCTCGTGGAAGAACCTCTTGGCGTCATCGGGATGCTCTCTCGCCTCGCCCAGCCCCTTGGGATGCCGATGGATAAGGTGCTGCGGAGACAGGATCGTTGTTTCGTCGATGGCCTCTGGCTGCACGTGGCCGACCGTCTCCCGTCGAACGTGGAAGACGCGAGCTTCCGTGTGATCGATCCAGACGACTGCGTGCGTAGCCATGATGGGACCCTCCGCGACACGGCGTGCGCAACCCGGCTGGCTTAAATCTAGCACACGCCAACACCGCACGCGGCATCTGAAGTATGATGTGACACAGGAGGACGCTCATGCTGCGTGCCCGGCCACATCTGACCGCCGCCGCGCCCCAGGCCGCGCTTCTCGCCCGGCGGACGAAGATCGTCGCCACTATCGGGCCGGCCAGCCGCGGCGAGCCAATCCTGCGCCGCCTCCTCGCCGCCGGCATCGATGTGGCCCGGTTCAACTTCTCCCACAGTACACGCGCGGAGCACTGGACCACCATCCGGTTACTCAGGCAGCTCGCCCGGGAGGCCGGCGTCCCGATCGCCATCCTCCAGGACCTGCAGGGGCCCAAGATCCGGGTGGGACGCCTCGCGGAGCCGGTCAGGCTCCAGGAGGGCGCGGAGGTCGTGCTGACGACCCGGCCGGCGGGTGGCCGCGGCCGGATTCCGGTTCCATTCCCCGGGCTCGCGCACATGGTCAAGCGTGGGGCGCGGATCCTCCTCCGCGACGGCCTCATGGAGCTGGTGGTCTTGCAGTGCCAGAGAGGCGAGATCCGCTGCCGCGTCGTCCGCGGCGGGATGCTCGGAGAGCATCAGGGGGTCAACATCCCGGGCGCGAGGCTCCGGGTCCCATCGCTCACCCCGAAGGACGCCGTCGATCTCCGGTTCGGTCTGCGGCACGGGGTCGATTACGTGGCGCTGAGCTTCGTGCGCCGCGCGGAAGACCTCCGGCACGCCCGGCGGGTGATGCGCCGGCTGGGGCGGGTCGTGCCCATCGTGGCCAAGCTCGAGAAGGCCGAAGCGGTCTCCAACCTGGACGATATCATCGCGGAGGCCGACGCCGTCATGGTGGCCCGGGGCGACCTCGGGGTCGAGCTTGCGCCGGAGCAGGTCCCGCTCATTCAAAAGCGGATCATTCGCCTCGCGAACGAGCGGGGTATCCCCGTCATCACCGCCACGCAGATGCTCGAGTCCATGGTCCGCCAGGAGCGGCCGACCCGGGCGGAGACCTCTGACGTCGCCAATGCGATCCTCGATGGGACAGACGCGGTGATGCTTTCCGAGGAGACCGCCGCCGGACGGTACCCGGTCGAGACGGTGGAGATGATGGCTCGGATCGCCCGGGCGGTGGAGTCCGGCGTCCGGCTGCGGTGGGACCCCCGCCGCCCCGCGCGCAGTTTCTCCCATGCGATCGCCGCGGCCACACGCACGCTGGCGGCGGATCTCCAGATGGACCTGGTCGTGGCCCTGACGACAACCGGTCGCACGGCACGCCTGCTCTCCCAGCTGCGGCCGCCGGTCCCGGTGCTCGCCTGCACGCCGGATGAGCACGCCGCGCGCCTCCTCAACCTGTACTGGGGCGTGCGGACGCTCGTGACGCCGTTCCAGCCGCACACGGAGGGGATGATCCGGCTGCTGGACCGAGAGCTCATCCGGCGCGATCTCGCGCGCTCGGGCGACAGCGTGGTGATCGTCGGCTCCGTGCCGATCACCGCCCGGGGCCGCACGAACTTCGTCCAGCTGCACCGCCTTGGGACCCTACGGCGGGAGAGCTCCGACAGCGGCCCCCCGGTGCGGGCGCGCATCGCCGGCGGGAAGATTGCGGCCCGCGGCATCGTTCCAGAGTGAGGCGCTCGGGAAAGGCAGTGGAGGTGCCGGAGATGGAAGATACCAGCAAAGTGATCATCCTGGGGTCCGGTTCCGCAGGGCTCACCGCGGCGATCTACGCGGCCAGGGCGCAGCTCGACCCGCTGGTGATCTCCGGAATCCAGCGAGGCGGTCAGCTGACCCTCACCACCGACGTCGAGAACTACCCCGGATTTGCCGGCGGGATCCAGGGGCCCGAGCTCATGGACATCATGCGCAAACAGGCGGAGCGGTTCGACGTGGACTTCATCGATGAGGACGCGACCGCCGTCGATTTTCGAAAGAAGCCGTTCGAGATTACGTCGGCCGGCAAGACGTTCCTGGCCGAAAGCGTGATCGTCGCGACGGGGGCCGCCACGAACTGGCTCGGCCACCCCAATGAGCAGCGGTTGATCGGCCACGGGGTGTCGTCCTGCGCCCCCTGTGACGCCTTCTTCTTCCGGGAAAAGGAGGTCGCGGTCGTAGGCGGCGGAGACTCCGCCATGGAGGAAGCCCTCACCCTGACGAAGTTTGCGACTAAGGTGACGATCATCCACCGCAGGGACCGGTTCCGGGCGAGCAAGATCATGGCCGACCGCGTCCTCCGGCACGGGAAGATCAGGGTCCTTTGGAACACCACGGTGGACGACGTCCTCGGCGACGGCTCGGTGTCCGGACTGCGGCTGCGTGATGTCAAAACGGGCGCGCAGCGCGACTTCCGAGTCGACGGCATGTTCGTCGCGATCGGGCACAATCCCAACACGGAGTTGTTCCGCGGGCAGCTCGAGCTCGACGAGAAGGGCTACGTGGTGCTCAAAAAGCACACCATGACCAGCGTGGAGGGCGTGTTCGCCGCCGGGGACGTCCACGACACCCGCTACCGTCAGGCTGTCACGGCAGCGGGCTGGGGATGCATGGCGGCGATGGACGTCGAGAAGTACCTCGAGGGCCACTAGGCGTGCGTCCCGCGGCGGAGACGGCCGCGAGCGACTTCCGTCACCCAACCGCGTCCGGCCTATCGACGCCGGGACGCGGCGCGTCGCCCGATCAGCCGCCTGAGTGCCAGCACCGCGTGCCGGTTGTTTTTGAAGGCCAGCAGGCGGGGGGGCCGATCGAGCGGGAACCACCGGCACTCCGATGCGTCGTCGCCGGCGCGCAGACGGGCGGTGCCGCGGCGGAGCCGGCCGAGATAGTAGATATTGAGTGACGGGCGCCGCTCCGGACCGTAGGTGTCCGGGAAGATGCCGACGAAGCGTTCGATCCGCACGTCGACCCCCAGTTCCTCACGCACCTCCCGGCGCGCGGCCCGCTCTATCGTCTCCCCGCGTTCAACGAACCCCCCCGGCACGTCCCACGCGCCGCGGGCGGGGGCAAACGCCCGCCGGACGAGGAGGATGCGGTCCCCGCGTAGGATCAGCACCGAGACGGTCGGGGCGGGATTCATCCAGTCGATCCACCCGCATCGGGGGCACCCGGGCACACGGCGACCCCTCTCTTGGATCCGCCGCAGCCGGGTGCCGCAACGGATGCAGAATAATCTCGGCACAGTGGTTCCTCCGTGCACACGGGGTCCGATCCCGGCAGGGGACCGGGTCACTTCCCATAGTATATCGTGCAGCCGGACGCGAATCCGGGAAGGGGATCGATCGATGAACGAGCAGTTGTGGGAGCTGTATCAGACCGTCTGTCAGGAAGAGGTCCGCCCGCTCGGCGAGTTCATCGACCGGCTGCTGGCGAAGGAGTGGGGACCGTATCCCAAGGAGGACATTCTCGAGCTGCTCGGGGAGATCGAAGGGCAGATGCTCTCCAACATCCAGGTCAAAGCCCAGGAGGGGCCGTGGTTCGCGGAGAACGCCGACGACGTGAGCGAGCAGACCCAGCGGGAGTTCGAGGCGCTGGTTGCGCGGGTGGAGGAGGCGTTCTCCGGCGGATGAGCGAGCGGGTCAGAGGAGGAACCGGCCGTTCCGGTAGATCACCTCGCCGTCCCCGAGCACTTCCGCCCCATTTCGTAGTTCAAGAATCATGTCCCAGTGGAGTCCCGAGACGTTCCGGCCACCGGTGTCGGGATAGGCGGCACCGAGGGCCATGTGCAGGGTCCCGCCGATCTTCTCGTCAAACAGGATGTTCCGCGTCCACTGCTGGATGTCGTAGTTGAGGCCGAAGGCGAACTCGCCGAGCGTCCGGGCCCCGGCATCCAGATCCAGCATCGCCAGGAGAAACTCCTGGCCTTTCGCCGCGACCGCGCCGGTGACGCGCCCCCCCTCGAACGTGAGGCGCACGTCAGTCACCTCCCGGCCGCCGTAGATCGCCGGGAACGAAAATCGAACCGTGCCCCGGGTCGACTCCTCAACCGGGCCGGTGAACACCTCCCCATCGGGGAAGTTGTGGGTCCCGGCCGCGCTGATCCACTTCCGGCCGGCCACGGAAAGGGTGAGGTCGGTGTCCGGCCCGACGACCCGCAGGGTCTTGATCGACCCGAGGAGCGCAGCGACCTTGGCCTGGTTCTTGGCCACGGCCTCCCACGCGGCGACCGGATCCTCGCGGTCCAGGTGGCCGGCGGTGTAGACGAAGTCCTCGTACTCGCCGAGTGACATCTCCGCTTCCTGTGCATCGGCGTGGGTCGGAGCCTGCGTCAGGCACCACCGGAACTCTCCAGTGGCCGCGCGCTCCATGTACCGGCGGGTCAGCTCGCGGGTGGCCTCCCGCCGCTTCGCCATCCGCTCCGGCGGAATGTGGGACAGCGCGCGCGTGTTAGTCGAGCCGAGAAACCGCAGATCGGCGTCGAATCGTTCGACCTCCATCCGGTCGAGATCGGAGACGAAGCCGAGCTGCGCGTCGTTGGCGTGCTTGAAGTAGATCTCTTCGAGGCCATCCACGGCGACACGCACGGACGGGTATGCCCCGGCGAGCAGCACCTCTCGGTAGGCAGCCGCGAGGTGCGGGGCGGCGACGGCGGGGCCGGCGATCCGCACCAGTTGGCCTTTCTTTGCGGCGAGCGAGTAGTGGACGAGCACGCGGGCGAGCTTCTCAACTCTGGGATCGACCATGCGCGTGTCTTCCGCCCTGGCAGAGCGACCTCCTGCGGCGCCGGCCCGCACGCCGGCATCGCACCGGCGCCCAAAAAACCGCGGGATCCCGAGAACGACCGGGGGCGCCGCGCGGTCCGCGGCGCCCCCGGAGGTACCAGGGCTAGAAGCTTATCTCTTCTTCTTGCTGGCTGCTTTCTTCTTCTTCGCCACGGTTGGGGCCCTCCTTTCGACTGGTATCGCAGGGGGCCGTATCTTGCCCCTCGGTTCCCCTATATACGACACTGTTTACTATTTTCCTTCCGGGAAACCGAGGAAATTTCAAAAAACTTAAGAGAATCCGAGGGGCCCGGCGGCAGGGCCGGAATTCCGGGATATTCACCCACCCCGGCCCATCCTCCTTGGTTGCAACACTGTGTGAAGGAGGCAGTCAGAACGCCCGTCCTCCCTCGATCGAGCGGCGCACGCGGGAACTCCCCGCCGCGTGCGGGCGCTCGATGGGGAAACGCGTGTAGAGGGAGGTAGACAACGTGAAGAAGGCAGGATTGATCGCAGCAGGAATGCTGGCCCTAGGGGTCGCGATCCTCCCGGGAGTCGCCATGGCGAACGACAGGGACCGCGACGGCAGGGACGCGCATGATATACGGGCCGACACCCGGAATACCCGACACGATCGGGTGGATGCCTACAGGGACGAGCGGCGCAAGGACCGGATCCAGACCGATCTGCGGTATGATCTGCAGCATCCGCTGGCGAATAGGGGCGACATCCGGAGGGATATCCGGCAGCTCGACCGGGTCCAGTACGACCTAAATCGGGACCGGCGCGACCTCTACCGTGACCGGGTAGATCGACGGCGCGACGTCAGGGACTTCTACAACGACTTCGGACGGTAACCGGACCCGCTGACACACGCGCGGCCCTTCTGATTGCGCACGCGCCCCTCGACCGCGCGGCCCCCGGGACATCGCTGGGGGCCGCGCTTCTCCGCCCGGGGACCCCCCACGCGACCAACGGGCGTCCGCCGGGCACGCCGGGCGATCACGCAGTATCATGAAGCAATATGTATTGCAGACAATGGCAATATATGATACGCTCCCGGAGATGCCCTGGACTGTCTTCTCCTACTCCCTGCCTTCCAAGGGGCGGTCGAGCCCTCGGGTCGCCGTCTGGCGTCGGCTGCGGACTGTGGGGGCGATCTCGCCGAAGGGTGGCGTCCATGTCCTCCCGGCGCGCGAGGAGTGCGTGGAAGCGTTTCAGTGGCTCGCCCAAGAGGTGGAGCAGGCAGGCGGAGAGGCGCTGCTCCTCCGCGTGGAGCGCTTCGAGGGGCTCAGCGACGCCCGTCTCATGGAGCTGTTTCGGGAAGCGCGCAAGGAAGACTACGCGGCGCTCGACGTGAGGGCCGCATCGCTGGAGAAAACCCTCGCCGGCTCGAGGAAGCGCGGTTCAAGGGATGACGCGCAGGCGCGGGAGCTGCTGGGGAGGCTGAAGAGGGAGTATGCAGAGATCGCGCGCGTCGACTTCTTCGACTCCCCGGCAGGGGCGCAGGTGGCTTCGCGGCTGGCCAGGATCGAGGAGGCCCTCTCTCCGACACCGCCGGATACCCCGCAGGTGACCGCCGCCGCCCTCTCGGCGTACCGGAACAAGCGCTGGGTCACGCGGCCCAGCCCCCATGTCGACCGGCTGGCGTGCGCCTGGTTAATCCGGCGGTTCATCAACCCCCGCGCCGTGATCCGCTATTCGAATACCACGGTACCGGATGAGGTCGCCTTCGACATGAGTCAGGGTCCGTTCAGCCACCGCGGGAACCTGTGCACGTTCGAAACGATGGTCAGGGCCTTTGGGCTGGACGATCCCGCGGTGGGGGCGATCGCGGAGATCGTCCACGAGATCGATCTGCGAGACGGCCGCTACACCCGCCCCGAAGTTCCCGGGATCGACGCGGTCCTCCGCGGATGGATGTCCCGCTCCGATGCCGACCGCGAAACGCACGGAATCGCGCTGTTCGACGGCCTCTACGCCGCGCTCTCGCACACCCCGAAGCGGACCGCTCGACGAGAGCGCCGCGAACGGTGAGTCCGAGCGGGCGGTGCGCGTCTCAGTGCGGAAGCGCAGCCAGCCGTCGCTCGAGAAATCGACGCTCCGGCTCCTGGCGCGTGAGGCTGAGGGCCCGCTTGTAGGCCGCCCGGGCTTCTGCTGTCCTCCCCAGTCGCCGGCACAGGTCCGCCCGCGCCGAGTGCGCGAGGTGGTAGTCCCGAAGATCCCCACGGGCCAGGAGGGCGTCGATGAGGACCAGACCCGCCGCCGGGCCGTCGCGCAACGCTATCGCCACGGCGCGGTTCAGTTCGACCACGGGCGACGGATCCACGCGTGCCAGCACGTCGTACAGTCCGACGATCTGGGCCCAATCCGTCGCGGCGGCATTGGGCGCTCCGGCGTGGACCGCCGCGATCGCCGCTTGGAGCGTGTACGGGCCGACCCGCTCCGACGACAGCGCGCGTTGCACCAACGCCGATCCCTCAGCGATCTGATCCCGATTCCAGAGCGAGCGGTCCTGGTCGTCCAGCAGGACCAGCTCGCCCTCCGGCGAGGTGCGCGCCGCCCGCCGCGATTCCTGCAGCAACATCAGCGCCAGGAGCCCCACGGCCTCGGGCTCGGGCAGCAACTCGATGAGCAGCCGCCCCAGGCGAATCGCCTCGCCCGAGAGATCGTGCCGCGTCAGCGACACGCCCGAGGACGCGGAGTACCCCTCGTTGAACACCAGGTAGACGACGCGGAGCACGCTGTCCAGCCGATCCGGCAGATCGGCGCGCGACGGCACCTCATACGGAATGCGTGCGTCGCGGATCTTGGCCTTGGCACGCACGATCCGCTGGGCCACCGTGGGCGCGCCGGTGAGGAAGGCGCGCGCGATCTCCTCGGTCGTGAGGCCGCATACCTCACGCAGGGTCAGCGCGACCTGGGCGTCCGGCGGCAGGGCCGGATGGCAGCACGTGAAGATCAGCCGCAGCCGATCGTCTCCGACGCCCTCGTCGTCCCACTCCGCGCCGTCACTGGTGGCGGCATCGAGCTGCTCGGCCAGCGCGGCCAGCGACGCGTCAAACCGGGCGCGCCGGCGCATAGCATCGATGGCCTTGAAGCGGCCGGCCGACACGAGCCAGGCCCGGGGGTTGGTGGGCACGCCATCCCGCGGCCACTGCTCCACCGCTGCCGCGAAGGCATCGTGCAGCGCCTCCTCTGCGACGTTGAAGTCGCCGAGCAGGCGGATCAGCGTCGCGAGGACCCGGCGCGAATCGGAGCGGTAGACGGTGTCCACCGTATCGCGCACCCGTTCAGCCGTGTCCTCGCTCATCACCGGTCGCCCTTGGTTGCTGCTGCATCGAGCCAGTTTTCTTCATTGTACACCAGGCATAGGGACTTCCTCGCCCCCCATGTCGATCTCGAGCCGGCCCGTTCGACTATGCAGTGAGACGATGAACACAAGTGTCCAGCATGGATGGTAAACTGTGAACAAGCGAAGGAGGTATGACGATGCGGTTCATGATGTTGATGATCCCGAAGGGGTACGAGAAGGCCGAGCCGGGCACCACGCCCGACCCCAAGGCCGTGGCGGCGATGATGAAGTACAACGAATCCCTGCAGAAGGCCGGCGTGCTGCTCGCGCTCGACGGCCTCCACCCGCCGTCGACGGGCTCGCGCGTGAGGTTCTCCGGAGGGAAGCCCACGGTGACCGACGGGCCCTTCACCGAGACGAAGGAGACGCTCGGCGGCTACTGGATGATTCAGGTGAAGTCGAAGGAAGAGGCGGTCGAATGGGCATCACGCTGCCCCGCTTCGGACAACGAAGTGATCGAGGTTCGCCAGGTGTTCGAGATGTCGGACTTCCCTGCCGATGTCCAGGAGGCCGCCGGCACGTTTCCTGAAATGCAGGCGAAGTCCGAACCGCGCAGGGGGGCGTAGATGAGCAGCGTACGGATCCTGGTGGGTACACGCAAGGGCGCGTTCGTCCTGACATCGGACGGCAAGCGCGCACGATGGGACATCGATGGCCCCCACTTCGCAGGCTGGGAGATCTACCACGTCAAGGGCTCTCCCGCCGACCGCAACCGGCTGTACGCATCGCAATCAAGCGGCTGGTTCGGGCAGCTGATCCAGCGCTCTAACGACGGCGGCAAGACATGGGAGCCGGTGGGGAACCAGTTCGTATATGACGGCATCCCCGGGACCCACCAGTGGTACGACGGCACGCAGCACCCCTGGGAGTTCAAGCGGGTCTGGCATCTCGAACCGTCGCTGACCGATCCGGATACCGTCTACGCCGGGGTGGAAGACGCCGCCCTCTTCCGCTCGGTGGACGCCGGCCGCACCTGGCAGGAGCTCTCCGGGCTGCGCGGCCACGCCTCAGGGCCCTCCTGGCAGCCGGGCGCCGGCGGGATGTGCCTGCACACGATCGTTCAGGATCCGAGCAATCCCGAGCGGATCTTCATCGCCATCTCCGCCGCAGGCGTGTTCCGGACCGATGACGCCGGGAAGACGTGGCGGCCGGTGAACCGCGGCCTCCGATCGGAGGGCATTCCCGACCCGAACGCGGAGGTCGGCCACTGCGTCCACCGCATCGCGATCCACCCGTCGCGTCCGCGCGTGCTGTTCATGCAGAAGCACTGGGACGTCATGCGCAGCAGCGACGGCGGCGACTCGTGGCACGAAGTCAGCGGGAACCTGCCGACCGACTTCGGGTTCCCGATCGACGTGCACGCCCACGAACCGGACACGATCTACGTCGTGCCGATCAAGAGCGACTCCGAGCATTTCCCGCCCGATGGGAAGCTGCGCGTGTACCGTAGCCAGACGGGCGGAAACGAATGGGAACCGCTCACGAACGGTCTGCCGCAACGCGACTGCTTCGTGAACGTGCTGCGGGACGCGATGGCGATCGACTCGCTCGATTCGTGCGGGGTGTACTTCGGGACCACGGGTGGGCAGGTGTACGTTTCGGCCGACGCCGGCGACCGGTGGGAGCCTATCGTCCGCGACCTCCCGGCTGTCCTGTCCGTCGAAGTGCAGACGCTGCCGTGATCCGGGTCGCGTTGCCGGCCCATCTGCGGAAGCTGGCGCAGGTCGACGGAGAGGTAGGACTCGAACTCGACGGTCTGGTGACGCAGCGTTCGGTCCTCGACGCCCTCGAGGCCCGCTATCCGGTGCTGCGCGGGACGATCCGCGACCACGTCACGCAGCAGCGCCGGCCGTTCTTGCGGTTCTTCGCCTGCGAGCAGGATCTGTCCCACGAGCCGCCGGATACGCCGCTGCCCGACGCGGTCGCGAGGGGGACGGAGCCCTTTCTCGTCGTAGGGGCCATGGCCGGCGGCTAGACCGGCTCGAATGGAGGCAACCACATGAAATATTTGCTGCTGGTGTACGGTGATGAGCAGGCCTCGGATGAAGCCGAGAAGGAGCAGTGCCGCGAGGAGTCCGCGCAGTTGGTGCATCAGATCAGGTCAACCGGGAAGTATCTCGCCGCCGCCCCGCTGCACCCTGTGTCGACGGCGACCAGCGTCCGGGTGCGCGAGGGCAAACGGCTGGTGACCGACGGTCCGTTCGCGGAGACGCGCGAACAGTTGGGCGGCTACTTCTTGGTCGACGCCCGGAACCTCGACGAGGCGATCGACATCGCCGGACGGATTCCAGGCGCGCGGCTCGGGACTGTTGAAATTCGACCGCTGATGGAGATGCCCGGCCTGTCTTCGCATTAGAGAGGTTCCGAAAGGCCGCACCAGGCCCGAGATGCGCTCAGCCGGCAACGTCGGCCAGTGACGGGGGACGAGTGGTGGCGACCCCTACCTCGGGGTTTCTCCGCCGATGCCCTGCGGGTGCTCGCCGGCAGGAGCGTGCGGGCGTTTGGGGATGGGTTCGTCTCTTTGTTGCTGCCGATTTACCTGCTCCGGCTCGGCTTCAGCCCGTTGGCCATCGGTTCGATCATTACCGGCACGCTGCTTGGGTCCGCCTTACTCACTCTCACATTAGGGTTGATCGCCCATCGGTATTCCCGGCGGTGGATGTTACTCGGCGCCTGCCTGCTGATGGCGGCGACTGGGATGGGCTTCGCGCTTACCCGCGAGTACTGGCCCATTCTGATCGTTGCTTTTGTCGGTACCATGAACCCTTCGGCCGGCGATGTGAGCGTCTTCCTGCCGCTCGAACACACCGTGCTGGCCGAGACGGTCGAGCCGCGGCGGCGGACGGCGCTGTTTGCGCGCTACAGCCTGGCCGGGACACTCGTGGCGGCGATGGGAACGCTGGCCGCGGCGATCCCCGACCTTGTCGCGGCCCGCGTTGGAATCAGCCGGGTCGCCGCCGTGCAGTTCACGTTCTGGGTGTACGGCGCGCTCGGTCTCGTGGCGTTCCTCCTGTATCGCCCGCTGTCGGCGGCCGTCGAGGCGCCGTCTCGGCCCGAGGCCCCGCGGCCGGCGTTGGGACAATCGAAACAGGTCATCTACAGCCTCGCCGCGCTGTTCAGCATCGATGCGTTCGGAGGCGGATTCTTCGTCCAGTCGCTGCTCGCGCTCTGGCTCTTCCAAGCGTTCCATCTCTCCGTGGCGACGGCCTCGTCGATCCTGTTCTGGAGCAGCGTGTGTTCCGCACTCTCGTTTCTGGTGGCTGTGCCGATCTCCGAGCGGATCGGTCTGATCAATACGATGGTGTTCACACACCTGCCGTCGAACATCTTTCTGATCCTGGTCCCGTTTGCGCCCAACCTCGCCACGGCGATTGGCCTGCTGCTGGCCCGCAACGCGCTTTCGCAAATGGATGTGCCCACGCGCACATCCTATGTCATGGCGGTGGTAACACCCGAGGAACGCCCCGCCGCGGCAAGCATTACCGCCGTGCCCAGAAGCCTCGCCACGGCCGCGAGCCCGATCCTCGCAGGATACCTGCTCACGCTCTCGACCTTCGGCTGGCCGCTGCTCATCGGCGGCGCGCTGAAAGGAATATACGATGTGCTGCTGCTGATCAAGTTCCGAGGAGTTCGCGCCGCGGAGGAACGTCCCGCCACGGGCCCGCTTCTATGATAGGTCGTGAGATCCCGCCGCTTACCGGGACGACGCCGCTACGGTGCCGAGGCCGGGCAAGACAGGAGTCTTCTCCATCTGCACCGCGCGCAGCGCGCGCGGGTCCAACTTCAACGCGTCCAGGATCGTCGGCGCGACCTGAGCCGTCCGCACTGGAGCCGGCGACACCCGCGGCTCCAACCCGGGGATCGAGACCAGGAGGGCGACGTGCGTGTCATCGTCGGAGAACCCCCCGTGCTCGGCGATCTTGGTCGCCGTCAAGCTCGCGTAGATCACTCCCACCGTCGGCTGCACGATAATGTCCGGTGTGCGCGAATCGGCCGCGTGGGTGTCGAACATCCGGACCAGCCCGTCACCGGCGATGACCGCGTCGATGCCCGCGAACCGCTGGGTGGCCCGGAGCGCCGCGGCGACGGATGCGGTCTTGGCCCGGTCGCGCAGCCACAGCAGGGACACGCTGTCCTGGGTGGCGTGCGCAAGGAGATCATGTTGCACGGTGTTGACGATCTTTGGGATCATCCCCTTGTCAACGACCTGTCTCCGCGTCGGATCGATCGGGGACTGACCGTGCTTCGCGGTGATCACGATGAGGGTGGACGCCAGGAGATTCCGCGCGCGCAGCTCGCCGACGAACTGGCCGATGGAACGATCGGTATGCCGGAGCGCCTCGAGCAGCATCGCGCCGGGGGTGGCGCCGGCATCGCGGTAGCCGCCGCCCGGCAGTTTTTGGGCCACGCTCACCGCTTGGAAATTCATGCCGAACAGGACGGGGACCGGGACCGCCGTGACGCCCGCGTGATCCTTGCCCTGGATCTCGTTGAGGACGGCCCGGACCTTGAGGTCGTCGTTGGCCTCGGCGTCCTGGACCGTGCCCGTCGCCCTCCCTTTGTCCGCGGCGATCTCGGGGGTGTAGAGATCGTCGACGCCTTGCCCGGAGGGGCCGCGCACGATGTCGTACGAGAGGTGCTTGTCGGCCCAGGCGGTGCGGCGCTCCGGCGACCGCACAACTTCGAAGATCGTGTTGACCCGGAGGTAGTCATGCGGGAAGACCGCCGCGCACCCCCGCCGTGGGTCGCGGGTGAGGCGGGCCGGATCGATGCCCCCGCCACCGTCGATGGCATCAGGATTTTTGTCGATGGACTCGTCGAACGCCACCTCCACCCCGGTCGTGCTGCAGTTGGAGCCCGGCGCGGACAGGCCTCGATCGTAACTCACGTCGTACCACACGCCCGTGGCGGCAGGGGACCCGCCCGTGAGGATGGCCACCAGGCCGGGAAAGGAATCCGACGGAAGGGCAGACGTCGCCGCAGCGTAGGTGACCCCCGCGCGGCTGAGCTCGGCGAGCGTCGAGTCCGGGGCGCCTTTAATGAAGCCGGTGAGGTCCACGGCGTGCAGCCCGTCAACGCTCAGCAGCAGCACCCGCTGAACGGAGAACGCCGTGCCGGCGGGCCCCGACAACGCGGCGGGCGCCACCAACGAACCGGCCGTGCCACATGCGACCAAGGCAAGCCACAACCGTGCCGAACGCATCATCGGGTGATTCCTCCGATCGGGGGGATGGGGGTCAGGCCACCACTGTAGCAGAAACGGCGATGGTGCAGGTTAGGCGGAGGTGAAAATCGGCTGAAATCTTCACCAGGCCTTAACGCCGCCATAACGCAGGTGAATGAGTACTCGCGAAGTACCGCTAATGTCGGACGACGCGTAGGAGGAGGACGGGGTGCGGGAGTACGATCTCGTCGTCATCGGGAGTGGGCCGGCCGGCCAAAAAGCCGCGATCGCGGCCTCCAAGCTCGGCAAGCAGGTGGCGATCGTCGAGCGAAATCCCGACGTGGGCGGCATTTGCATCCACCAGGGCACGATCCCCAGCAAGGCCCTGCGCGAGGTGGTCTCGTACCTGTCGGGGGTGCGCCAGCGCCAGGTCTACGGGGCTGCCTACCGCGTCAAAGAGAAGATCACCATCCAGGACCTCACCTTCCGCACCCAGCGCGTGATCGAGGCCGAGGTGAATGTCGTCAGGGATCAATTGATTCGCAACTCCGTCGACATCGAGTCCGGAACCGCTTCGCTGCTCGATCCGCACCGGGTCGCGGTGACCACGCCCGACTCGACGGTGGCGCTGACCGCGGACAAGATCATCATTGCCGTCGGCACGGTGCCGGATCGCCCGGCCGGCATCGAGTTCGACGACCGCCGGGTCATCGATAGCGACGGACTCCTCAACCTGACGGACGTTCCGCGGACCATGACCTTCGTGGGGGCCGGCGTCGTCGGGGTCGAGTACGCCACGATCTTCCAGGTGCTCGGCGTACGGGTGACGCTCATCGACGGCCGGGAGCGTCCGCTGGACTTTGTGGACCACGAGATCGAGGACGCGCTCTACTATCACATGCGCGACCAGGGGGTCACCCTGCGGTTCGGCGAGCGTGTGTCCAGGGTCGCGCCGAGCGCCGACGGGCGGGTGCTCGTGTCGTTGGAGAGCGGCAAGAGCCTGACCACGGACTCGCTCATGTTCTCCGCGGGGCGGGTGGGGGCGACCGAAAACCTGAACTTAGAAGAGGTGGGGATCCGCACGGACCACCGCGGCCGCATCAAGGTGGACGAGATGTACCGCACAGATGTCGAAAACATCTATGCGGTCGGCGACGTCATCGGGTTCCCCAACCTCGCCTCGACGTCGATGGAACAGGGACGGATCGCCGCGATGCATGCATTCGGCATCGACGCGCCCCGGATGTCGTCGCGGCTCCCCTATGGGATGTATACGATCCCGGAGATTGCCATGATCGGCCCCACCGAGCAGGAGTTGACGAAGAGCGCGGTGCCCTACGAAGTCGGCGTGGCACCTTTCCGGGAGCTCTCCCGCGTGCAGATCAGCGGCGGCCGGGGCGGTATGCTCAAGCTCCTGTTCCATCGCGAGGCGCTCAAGCTGCTGGCGGTGCACATCATCGGCCAGAACGCCACCGAGCTGGTGCACATCGGCCAGGCTATCATCGACCACGGAGGGACGATCGAATATCTGCGCGACGCCGTCTTCAACTATCCGACCCTGGCCGAGGCCTACAAGGCCGCGGCGCTGAACGGATTGAACAGGTTGTGACGCCCGGCATTCATCGGCGCACGTGCGGCCGCAGATCGACGGCGCGGCCCTGCTCGGCGGACAGATACGCTCCATAGCAGACCACGGTGACGTCGCGGGCCAGCATCGCCCCGCTCACCGGTTCGCGGTCCGACGCCACGGCCTCGCAGAAGTCCTGCAGCTCCTGCGGAAACCCGTTCATCCAGTGTTCGTCCCCGCTGGTGAACTGCCAGCCCGAGGCCGTCTCCACCTTTTCGCGAATGTACTCGCCCCCGTAGAGGCCGTCGCGCGGGGCGTAGGCGACGACGCTCGTGTTGGGGACGTTATTGGCGTGGACGACGGCCTGGCTGCCGTAGATCGAGAGCACATTCTGAATACCCCCGAGGACGATGTCGGACGCCGTGATCTGGGCGACGGTGCCGTCGTCAAACGTGAGGAACAGTGCGCCCCAATCCTCCGAATCGACCCAGCCTTCCCGGATGAATTTCTCCGTGTCGGCGAGGAAGCCGCGGGTCTGCGTCAGCCGGGCCACACACGCCGTGACGCTCGCCGGCCGGATAGGCTCGCCGTACTTCCGGCGCCCTTCGTCGTATTTGAGCTGCAGCGCGGCGCCGAGCGGGTGACACCCCTTGTTGATCAGGCTCCCCCCTCCGCTGTACCGCCACTGCCGCGCGTAATCGGAGTGGGTGCCGCTGTGCGACTCCTCGCCGACGATCCGGAGGATCGCCCCCCCGGTCCGGTCCACGAGCCGGGCCGCCTTCCGGATGTTCGGGCTGTACACCCAGTTCTCGGCGTAGTGGAGCCGGACCCCGGCGCGCCGCAGGGCGTCCAGCGCGCGGTCGGCGCTCTCGAGCGCGCCCGCGAGCATCTCGGCCCGCGCGAACCGGTTCCCGACCAGAGGCTCACCGTCTCCGAAGAACCCCGTGAACGGCTTCTCGCAGATGACGGCCTTCCCGGCCTCGGCGCAGCGGAGGATAAAGGGGACGTGCTGGTAGTTGGAAATGCACAGATCGACGAGATTGATCTGCGGATCGGCGAGCAGCTCGTCCACGCCGCGGTACGCCCGCTCGAGTCCGTGCTTTTCCGCGAACTGCCGGCTGCGCTCCGGGTTGCGGGAGGCGACTCCCGCGATCCGCAGATCCACGCCGTGGACGTGCGCGTAGTTTTCCATGTGGAGATTCGCGGCGAAGCCGGCGCCGATGATGCCAATCGTGACGTTCCGATCTCCAGGCACAGGCCGTTCCCTCCTATCGATTGTGCCGGTACGGGTCCAGCAGATCGCGCAGGCCGTCGCCGACCAGATTGAGCGAAAAGACGAGCACCACGATCGAGACGCCGGGGAAGAACGCGTACCAGGGCGACTGAAAGAGGTAGTCGCGGGCGCTCGACAACATCACGCCCCACTCCGGTGTTGGCGGCTGCGCTCCCAGCCCAAGGAAACTGAGGGAGGCTTCGTAGAGGACGGCGTAGGCAAACCCGAGGGACACCAGGACCGTCAGCGGGCCGATCAGGTTGGGCAGCAGTGTGCGAACGATAATGTAGGGTGTGGAGGCGCCCACGGCGTGGGCCGCGGCCACATACTCGAACTCTCGTTCCCGGAGGATGGCGGAGCGGGAGACCCGCGCGAAGTTGGGCAGGGAGGCCAGCGCGATGGCCACAACGACGCTCGGCTCCCCAGGACCGAGCACGCTGACGATCGCGATACCGAGGAGCACTACCGGAAAGGCGAAGAAGATGTCGGTGATCCGCCCGGTGATGGTATCGTACACGCCCCCAAAGTAGCCCGCCGTGAGGCCGATCGTGCTCCCGATGAGGACCGCGAGCAGCACGGCGGCGCCGCTTGCCAGCAGCGTCAATCGGGCCCCGAAGAACACCCGGCTCAGAATGTCGCGCCCGAACTCGTCGGTGCCGAACGGATGCGAGCCCGACGGCGGCTGGAGCGTGGCGGCCATATTCTGCCGGTCGGGTGCGTAGGGAGAGATCGCCGCGGCCGCCAGCGCGACCACGCACAGCGCCAGCACAACCCCCAGACCGACCAACAAGGTCCCCCGCTTGCCCGCCCACCGAGCGGCCCGCCGGAGCGACGAGGTCGCGATCGGCCGGCTGGTGACGCGGGCCCCCCCGACGTACTCCATGCGGGCGGCGCGGTCGGGCTCGACTGCTCCCATGCGCAGGCTACCGCCAGCTCGTGGCCTGCCCGAGCCGGACTCGCGGATCGAGCACCGGGTAGAGGAGATCAACGACGAGATTGACCAGCACAAACGCCGCGGCGATCAACAGGATAATCCCCACGGCGACCTGGTAATCGCGGTTCAGGATTGCGTTCAGCACCAACCGGCCTACCCCCGGCAGGGCAAAGACGGACTCCGTGATGACCGTACCGCCCAGCAGATACCCCATCTGCACTCCTAAGACGGTCATGAACGGAATCAACGCGTTGCGCATCGCATGGCGCACCAGCACCATCGCGGCGGCCAGGCCTTTGGCGCGCGCGGTGCGGATGTAATCCGCGTTGAGCACGTCCAGCATGCCCGCCCGCAGGTAGCGCATCAGCTGGGTCGAGGCGAACGTCCCAAGCGCAATCGCGGGGAGGATCATGCTGCGAATGTTCGCGGGCAGGCCCTGAGAGAGGGGGGTGAAGCCGCCGGCCGGCAGCCACCGCAGCTCCGCGCCGAACACGTAGATCAACATGATCCCGAGCCAGAAGCCGGGGATGGACAGCCCGATGAACCCGACCGCCGTCGCCCCCAGATCGAACCAGGACCTGGGCCGGACGGCGGAGATGATCCCGGTCGGGACGGCGATCGCGACGGCGATGACGAGCGCGAGCAGCGCCAGCTCCAAGGTGACCGGAAACGCGCGCCCCACGAGTCGCAGGACGGTCTGGTGACTGAAGTAGGATTCGCCCAGGTTGCCCCGGGCGATGTTTCCCATCCAGACGCCGTACCGAACGTAGATGGGCTGGTCCAACCCCCACTGATGGCGGAGGCTGGCCACCACCTCGGGTGGGGCCTCGGCGCCCGCCAGCACCTGGGCCGGGTCGCCGGGGATGAAGTAGGTGACGAGAAACACCAGGACCGTGATGCCGAGGAGCGTGGGGACGACGCTCACGGCGCGCCAGATCAGGTATCGAGCCATCGCGGCGGGCTGCCTGCGGGTCGGGTTATCGTGGGCTCATTTGGCGAGCCAGACGTCCGCGAAGCTCTGCTGAAACGCCGGGTGCGGCACGAATCCGCTCACATACGGCCGGTGGGCGTGGGCGGTCGAGCGGTGGCAGTAGATCGGACCCGGGAGATACTCGAGCCACAGCTCCTGGACCTTCGTGTAGGCCGACTTTCGCGCCCCCCGCTCAAGGGTCGTGGCGCCCTTGCGGATCTCGTCGACGTAGCCGGGAATCATGTCCGGCGTCAGACCGAGATAGTTGGCCGGGACAGGCGGAAAGAACAACCCGGCCGAGTACGTGAGGGCCGGATCCGTCGATCCCCGCGGTGGGTAGTCGACACAGGCGAAGAAGTCTTTGGTCTGATTCAGCCGGGCCGCCCACTGCGCGATGTCCACCTCTTCGATGGCCGGCCGGTATCCGGCGGACGCGAAGGTCGCCTGCAGCAGCGTAGAGATCTGCTTGAACTCGGGGTACCCCGACGGCACGAGGAAGCTGAAGTTGAGCCCCCGCCCCTTGGGGTAGCCGGCCTTCTCCAGCAGCTTTCCCACGGTGTCCGGGTTGTACGAGTACGCGTTCTCCGTCTTCGGGTCGAACGCCCAATGCTGCGGGGTAAACGGGCTGTTGTCGACGCGCCCCAGGCCGGCTAGGAAATTCTTGATGAATCCCTGGCGGTCGAGGGCCCACGCCATCGCCTGCCGCATCTCCAGCTTGTTGAAGGGCGGCTTACGCATGTTCAGGTATACGAGGAACATCTGGTCCGCCGGCGGGACGACCGCGACGGCGATGCTCTTGTCGGCGCGGAGGCGCGGAACCTCCTGCAGGCTAAAATCGTAGACGAGGTCGACGTCACCGGCGAGGAGCTGCGAGATGCGGGTCTGGAGCTCGGTCACCGGCCGGAGTATGATTTTGTCGACGTGTCCGGCCCGCGCCTCGTTCCAGTAGTTCGGGTTTCGCTCGAGGGTGACATGGTCGTTCGGGATCCACTCCACAAACTTGTAGGGCCCCGAGCCAATGGGGTTCTTCTTGGCCAGATCCGTCCCCATGCTGCGCGGCACGATATCCACGTACGTGAAGGCGGGGATGAGCTGGTTCTCGATCGTCTCGGTCTTGATCTTGAGATGGGTGTCGTCGAGCACCTGCACGTCTTTGATCGGCGCAACGAACCCTCGCAACCATGATCCCACCTTGGGATCGCGGATGCTGTCGAGGGTGAACTTCACATCCTCGGCGGTGAGCTTCTCGCCGTTGTGGAAGGTCACGCCGCTGGGAAGCGCGACCACCAGGCTGGTGTTGTTATCCGTCCAGACGAACGATTTTGCCAGCTTCGGTTTGACTTGAAAGGTCGTCGGATCCTGGTACGAGAGTTGGTCGAAGATGTTGGTTTTGGTCACTTTCCAGACGTTCAGCGTGCCGTTCCAGGGGTGCAGCGTGTTGATGTCGACCGACTGGCTGACCGTCAGCGTCCCGCCGCGCTTCGGCTGGCCGGTCGCCGGCGTGGCCACCGCGTGCGCCAGGTCGCGCAGGACGGCCGGGGTTATTCCCGAAGCCGTCCCCGCCAGCGCCAGCCCGGCCTGGGACAGCAAACGGC
This sequence comes from bacterium, assembly GCA_035703895.1. Classification (NCBI taxonomy): domain Bacteria; species bacterium. Next base: position 42,422 of record DASSXJ010000068.1, read on the forward strand.
GCCGCGAGATCGAGCGTGCCTCTCTCCTCAGCCGCTTCCCCATCCTGATCCCTCCCCGATCCAGATGAGAACGCTCCAACGCCGCGATGGCGTCGCTGGGACATTCGCGTAGGGCGAACGGGCTCCCTTGAGGACGAGGCGAAACAGGAGCGCGGATGGCTGGGCGTTTAAGGCGTGACGCTTACCTCCTTTGCGATTCTCCGGTCGCCGGCTGAGACCGTCCAGACGGTCACCGCATGGCCGAGATAACTCTCGAGCCCGCAAAAATCTGGCAGCCGGTGGGACGAGGCTCCCCGGGCATAGATCGTGACAGTGGGGGTGGTGAAGTACTCTTCATCACCATTTGCGCCGCGAAGCACAAAGGTACGCTTCTGGCAGTCAATCCCGACGAGGCTTCCCTGGCTCGGGGTGACTACCGGCTCGCCGGGGGGCGTCAAGACCGCGACGGTTTCCTGGACTACGGCGGGTGCAGGTGATGGTTGGCCGGCGGGGGGCTTGTCCGCGCTCGCCGCGGGCTTGTCCGTGCTCGTCGCGGGGGCGGCGGGCGAAGCGGGAGCGGACGTCGGAGGAGGCTGGGGGTGCGGCGTCGCAGCCGGAGGCGGGAGCGGCGCTGCCGGCTGCAAGCCCTTGGTTACTCGAGATGCGTGCCGGTCTTGCGGCCGAGGCTCGGAACGCCCTCGTGTCATCGGCGTCGTATCCGTCGGATGAGCGACGATTCGCTTCGACTCGATCACGGCCGCCGCCCGCGCGCTTGCCGCCGCAAGGATTTCGAGGCTGTTTCGCGAGTAATGCTCGGGCGTCTCCCCCCTTCGTGCGATCGCCTGCCGGTACTCGGCGGCCTGGCGGCGAAGCACCGCTGGGTCGTCGGCTGCCAGCTGGCGCCTCACCGCCACCAGCCCCTCCATCGCCACAGGATCGAGGGAGTTGTTTTGCAGAATTTCCAAGTATGCGTCCTGGGCCTCGCGCAGGCGCCCGGTCTCCGCCAGCAGCCGGGCGTTCGCTGACCTCGTTTGCGGATTGATCTTGTCCGCGGGAGCCTCGGACGCCGGTCGAGGCCTCTGCGGGCCGTTGCCGAGGTTGACGCCCATGATCCCCAGCGTGACGAGCGCAGAGGTGAGAAAGATCAGAACGAGTTGAACCGCTCTTCGCATCTACGATGGCCTTTGGCGGCCGCGAGTTGCTCGCATCGATTCACAATCCCGATTTATTGTC
>DASSXJ010000069.1 GCA_035703895.1 bacterium
ACGTTGGGCAACAGGTGGCGGCGGATCACGCGCGCGTCGGAGGCGCCGAGGGCGCGTGCACCTAGGATGTACTCGCGGGTCTTGGCCGCCAGGATTTCGCCGCGGATGACCCGCGCGTATGCCACCCATCCCGCGACCACCATCGCCACGTACACGTTGACCAGACTGCCCGGCCCCAACATCGCCACGATTGCGATGACCAGCACGTAGAACGGGAACGCCATCGAGACGTCCACGATGCGCATCAGGATCCCGTCTACGGCACCCCCGTAGTACCCGGCGATCGCTCCGATCCCCAGCCCGATCAGGAACGAGGCTGCGGTGGGGACGGTCATGATCTGCAGATCCACCCGGGCCGCATAGAGGAGCCGGCTGAGAATGTCGCGGCCGAAGTTGTCTGTCCCCAGCGGGTGCGCGGCCGACGGGAGCTGCAGGCTGTTGATCAGGTCGGTCTTCACGGGATCGTAGCGGATCAGGAGCGGCGCGAAAGCCGCGGCGAACAGCACCGCGCTCAGCATCGCTACCGCCATCCAAGTCAGGGGCGAAAGCCGCAAGCGCCGGACATGGAACCGCCGTCCCGCGGGCCGTGCCACGCCCGGCGCTTGAGCACTATCAATCATACGTGACCCGGGGGTCGAGGGCAGCGTACGTCACATCGGTGAGGAGGTTCACCAGGATAACCAGGGTGGCAAACATCAGCACCAGGCCCTGCACCATCGGATAGTCCCGGGCGAACGTGGACTTGATGAGCAGGAATCCGGTTCCAGGAATCGCGTACACCGTCTCGGTGACGACCGCCCCGCCGACGAGAAAACCCAGATGGATGCCCAGGATGGACACCGTCGAGATCAGTGAGTTCCTGAGCACGTGCCGGGTGAACACGGTGGCCCTCCGCAGCCCTTTGGCCCTGGCGGTCCTGACGTACTCTGTGCGCAACACCTCGAGGATGTTGTGCCGCAATGTGCGGACCAGGATGGGGACCAGGGAGAGCGCGATCGTCAGGGCCGGCAACAAGAGATGCCTGAGGTGGTCGCCGAACGTCGTCCCGAAGCCCCCGACGGGAAGCCAGCGCAGCTCGATGCTGAAGACCAGGAGCAGGACGATCGCCGCCCAGTAGTTTGGCGTCGCCAGCGAGAAGAGCACGCCCAACCGGATCATTTGATCGGGGGAGCGCCCCTTCCGCAGCGCCGCCCAGGCGCCGAGGGGCACCGAGACGATCGCCGCGAGGATGGTGGAGTACACGGCCAGGAAGAGCGTGATCGGCAACCGCGCCAGGATGATCGGCATAACCTGGGTGCGGTAGATGAGCGACTCGCCCAACCGCCCGGTGACGATGTTCTGCAGGAAGAACAGATACTGCAGGAGCAACGGCCGGTCGAGACCGAGCTGATGGCGCAGGCGGGCGACGTTCTCCGCCGTCGCCCGATTGTCGAGCATCATGACGGCCGGGTCGCCGGGGATCAGGCGGAGCAGGAAGAACGTGACGATGGTGATCCCAAGGGCGACGGGCAGGACGAGCAGTAACCGCCGCGCGAGGTATCGTCCCACGATCGGTCAAGGTAAGGGCGCCGGCGTTCGCCGGACCCCCCGCGCCTCCTCTACTTCGAGACCCACGCCTCCCAAAGGCGATAGTTCCCCGTGGGCAGCTGCATGAAATCGTGGACGCGGTCCCACATGGCGGTGCGGTTGCCGGCGTAGTACAGTGGGATCACCGCGAACTGATCGCTGGCGATCTTTTGGATCTCGAAATACATCACCTTCCGCTTCTCAGGGTTCATCTCCGCCTCGGCCGCGGCCGCCAGCTGGGTGATGCGGTCGTTCTTGAAGCTGATCCACTTGGCGACGGCCCCGCCGGCGTAGTCCATGCCGAAGGCCACCAGCTCGTCGGGGTCGATCACGTCGCTCGTGTAATAGCCCTTGATCATGTCGAAGTCGCCCTTATTGCGACGGGCCCGCGTGGTGGCGGGTTCAAGGACGGTCACCTTGAGATCAACGCCAATCGCCTTCCACTCGTCCTTGAGGATCGTGGCGATCTGGCTCGCCTGGTTGTTTCCCGCGTTGACCAGGATCTCCGTGGAGAAGCCGCTCCCTAGCCCCGCCTCCTGCAAAAGCGCCTTGGCTTTGGCCACGTCCAAGGGGTACGGTTTGAGCGTGTTGTTCCAGTAGAGCATCGGCGGCAGCATGCTGCCGGCCAGGGTCCCGTAGCCGAACAACACCGCCTTCAAGATCGCGGGCCGGTCGATGGCCAAGTTCAGCGCCTGACGGACCCGGACGTCGTTGAACGGCTTGCGGGCATGATTGACGTAGACATAGTCGAACCCCATCAGCGGGAAGATCTTGACGGAGACCCCTTTCACCGACTTGAGCTGCTCGACCTGGTTCGGAGGCACGTTCGTCGCGATGTCGAGCTCCCCGCTTCGAAACTTGAGCATCCGCGTGTTGTCGTCGGTCAGCACGTCGAATCGGAGCTCGTCCAGATATGGGTACGGCTTGTGCCAGTAGCGGGCGTTCCGCCGCAGCGTGAGATGATCGTTCTTCACCCACTCGGTCAGGACGTACGGCCCGCTCCCCACCGGGTGGTCCCAGAGCGCCTTCCCCTGGGCCTTGATCAGCTTCTCCGGCGCGATGGATGCCGCGTACAGCGAGGCATAGGCCAGGAAAGATGCCGACGGCTTCTTCAACATGACGACGAGCGTGTGGGGATCCGTGGCCGTGGCATGGTCGATCAGCGCAAAGTTATCCTCGAAGTTGGAGTCCTTCGACGCCGCTCGTTCCAGGGTGTAGGCTGCGTCACCGGCGGAAAGCGGCGTCCCATCGGAGAACATCACGCCGTCCCGAATGTGCAGCACCCAGGTCTTGCCGTCGGGGCTGACCTTCCAGCTGTCCGCGGCGCCGGGCTCGACAGTGGCCCCGTCCTTCCCCGGGATGACCAGCTGGTCGTACATGTGCACCATCGTCCAGATCGACATGTTGTCGAATGGCACGATTGGATCGAAGCTCGTGACGTCGCTGTCGGCCAGGCTCATACGAACCGTTCCGCCCGCCTTGGGTGCCGAGAGGACCGGCCACGTCGAAAAAACACCCAAGGCCACCACGACACATACGGCGAGGACCAGACGATAAGACCTTCCCTCAAGCCGCATGACCCCACCCCCCTATTGGGTACCCTCTGAGTCAAATTTGGTCGGACCCGACCGTTCCTTCTCCGCAATTGTCATCGTGTCCTGGTGGGCTCGGGCGATCCCAGGCCCCGGCGAAACCCGTCACGCCAACTGGCGTAGATGGGCTGCCAGCCGAGCAAGCGCTTGGCCTTTGCGTTCGAAGAACCGCGGGCGCTCGTGACGATCTCAAGCATGGCTTCTCCCAGCATCGGGCGTACGAGCCAGACCGGCACCCGATAGGGTGGCCTGGCGCCGATCTCGCGTGCCAATTCCGGCAGCCACACCGACACCTCCGCCGGCTCATCGTCGACGATATTGTAGATTCCGCCCGCGCCCTCCTCGACCACGAGTTGCGCCGCACCGGCCGCATCGTCGATGTGCGTGAACGACCACACGCCGGTGCCGCCCCCGACGATCGGGAATTTGCGCTGACGCACCATCTGTGTGATCTCGCCGTCGATCCCGAGTGACGTCCCCGGTCCGTAGAAGCTGCCGTAGCGGAGGACGATGCCCGTGATGCCCGACGGGCTCGAGACCGCGGCCTCGAGTTGGCGAATGGCGTCGAGCGTCTGCGTCATCGTCCGAGGCGGGTGGGGATCGAGCGGGTCGTCCTCGCTCTTCACGCGGCCTCCCTCGCGGATATTCGGCCAGCCGGTGTAACTCTGCGCGATAAACCGGCGTGCGCCGGCGGCATGGGCCGCAGCGAGCAGGTGGGTTGTGCCGTCCGTGCGGAGCGCGTTGGTGAGGGCAAATTCCCGGTCGAAGTTCTTGAAACTGTGCACGCCTGCGAGCGCGGTGACTTGATGAATGACGACGTCCGGCCTCGCCGCCGCCACGGTCTTCATGACGGCGTCGCGATCGAGGACATCGAGGATGGCCGGCTCGGCGCCGGCCGTTCGCAGCGCGTCTAGCTTGTTCGACGTGCGCGTCGATGCCACGACCTGATGGCCGCCGGCCACGAGGAGTGGCACGAGGCGTTTGCCGATGGCGCCCGTGGCGCCCGCGAGAAAGATCCTCATCGTGGTTCTCTTTTCCAGAGCGGTCACTGTGACACCTATGAGACCGCGGCATGCGGGAACGTGACAACGGATTCCAAGGACCGATGAGTTTTGATACGGTTCCTGGTCCTTACTTACACAGACCCCGGAGCGGGCAGAAACTCTTCGGTGCCGTTGCCAGGACGCAGCGGCCGACCGGAAACTCCTCAACGTCCGTTCGTTGCCCGGAGCCCCACTGGGTCACTCACAGCGTGCGCAGCCGGCAGCCCCCTCATCGTTGGTTGCCGACCCGGGCTCGAGCGCCAGCATACAGGCGATCTCGCCGGTCCGCATCGACAAGGTGAGCAAGAGTGCACTGAGCAAGCACGCTGGTCTATCCCCGCATGCCGGGTCGAACGCATCGTCCGGCAGGCCCGCGATGTAGGCATCAGTCGAGGCGTGCACCGCCCGGGCGTACGGTCGTAGCTGCGCCCGGTCGAGCCGCACCCGGTGCGCCCAGGCGCTCCAGTCCACCGTCCCGATAAGCGGCGGCGTCTCGCTGAGGCCGGTCCGGCCGACCCAGGTCGACAGCGCGAGCGGAGTCCCCCCTCCCGAGCACGCCGTTGACGGCCAGGTCCTCACACACCACGACTTGTGCGTAACAGGCCGCGGCCCGCGCGGCGGTGCCGGGTGGATGCTGGTGGACAGTCTCGGTGGGGAGCCGCTCAATGGCCGCCTCGAGGAGTTCGTGCATACGCTGGAACTGCCAGCGCAGCAACGCTCTTGCGGACCGGTCGTCCCGGCCACGAAGGAGCGCATCTGGTGCAGAGGTCACGGCCAGGGCGCCGGCGGCGCCGTGTCGCCTTCTGCCGGAAGGACAAGGGGCAGGCCGAACGCAACAAAGAGCTGCGGGCTGAGGAAGAAGGTCAGCGTGGCGATCGAGTCATCCTGTACCGACAGCACGTGGATTGAGTGAGCCCGCCACTCGGTCTCGACGTCGGCTCGGCAATAAAATGCGAACGCGGGCTGTCCGTTGGCGCCGATGCGGATCAGACGGAATGGCCCGTGCCCACCGGGTCTCCACGCCCAGTCGAAGAATCTCCGAAGGGATTCTCGACCACGGTACCACTCGCGCCAAGGCGGCATGCTCACCGTCGCATCCTCTCTGAGCAGCGCGACGAAGCCGTCGACGTCGGCACTCTCCCACGCGCGGAGGTAGCGATCCAGAAGCGCGCGTTGCCGATCGTCCGACGCCGGTTGCGGCTTAGGCTGGCCCTCCGGCAGGTGTTTTCCAATGGTCGCGCGGGCTCGCTGGAGGGCGCTGTTGACGGCGGCGACCGACGCATCGAGCAGCCGGGCGCTCTCCGCCGCCGACCAGCCCAACACGTCGTGCAACAGCAGGACGGCACGTTGCCGAGGCGGGAGGTACTGGATGGCGGCGACGAACGCGAGCTGCACGGCCTCATGCATTGTGTAGCGCGCTTCCGGGCCCGGCGCGGGGTCGGCGACGCCCTCCAAGGCCGCCTCTGGGTAGGGTTGGAGCCATGGAATGTCGGTGGCCGGTCCGCGCTCAAGCATCCGGTCGAGGGGCTGGTCTGACGGCGGCCCCTGGATCTCCGGCAGCACACGGCGCGCGCGGCCGGCGAGCGCATTCAGGCAGGCGTTCGTAGCGATCCGGTAGAGCCAGGTCCGGAACGAACTGCGTTCTTCGAAGCCGGCAAGACCGCGCCAAGCCCGCAGGAACGTCTCCTGGACAAGATCCTCAGCATCCTGGAGCGACCCGAGCATGCGATAGCAGTGGAGTTGTAGCTCCGGCCGATAAGGTTCGGCGAGGCGCTGAAACGCATCCCGGTCACCCCTCTTGGCACATGACAGGTGCGTCGCGGGATCCGGCATGTCGGTGGCAGGCATACTCACTGAACGAACTCCCTTTTCTCGGTCGCAATTCCCCGCGATGTTAACAGCCGGCGTCGATCGCAGCGATACACCGGTGACGTCCTACATCGAGGGCGCGAGTCCGGGAACCGCCGCGGGCGCGGTAACGATTAGGATGCCAAATCCGATCATGGCGAGTGCAATCGGTACATCGATGGCGGCCCGCACGGGCACGAACTTTTGGACAATGACGAGGACGGCGATGACGATCATCCACGTCAGGCTCATGATCCCGAGCGCCGCCAGCAT
>DASSXJ010000070.1 GCA_035703895.1 bacterium
TCCGTCGCCTTCCGAATGCGATCTTTCCACACTTATTCCGAACGGCCCTGTACAATCACTCAGGGGTCTGCTTCGCGACGCGGCCCGAAGAGATCCTGTGGAGATCCACACCATGCCTGGAAATCATGCGACGTTTCTCAAAGAACTGCACGTGCCCGTCCTGGCTAAGGCGTTACGGGGGTGTATCGACTTTGCGCTGAGACCACGACCGTCCCACGACCATTTCGCGCGCCGATGAGGAACATGATGTTCCCTCACGGCGTCCCACTGCTTCCGTTGCTGGAGAAAGACGAGGTCCATATCTGGCGTAGTGTGATCGACTTGCCTGATTCACGCATCCAAGCTCTCGAAAAGTCCCTGACCCCGGACGAATGCGCGAGGGCGGACGGCTTTCGCTTCGAGACGCACCGGGACCGGTTCGTGGCGGCCCGCGGACTTCTGCGAGCCATTCTCGCTCGCTACCTCGGCACCCACCCCGGCCAACTGCGCTTCCGGTACGGTCCGTACGGAAAGCCTGCGCTGGACGGAGAGACTGGGAAAAATATCAGTTTCAACCTCTCTCATGCAAACGGACTTGCCCTCTATGCCCTCGCCCGCGACCGGGAGATCGGCATCGATCTGGAACAGGTTCGTCCGCATTCATTGGACCAGACCATTGCGGAACAGTACTTTTCGGAGCAAGAGAACGCGATGCTTGGTGTTTTATCCGTGCATGGAGGGTCGGAGCCGTTCTTTCGCTACTGGACCCGAAGGGAAGCCTATCTGAAGGCTCACGGCGAAGGCCTTTCGGGTTTCCCCAGGCGGCCGGACTTTTCGCTGGAGGGAGGTGATCCGTTGCCTCTGGGAACGAAGGAAGAAACCCATCAAGGGGGCGCTCAGTGGTTGCTGAGAGATTTGGACCCGGCTCCCGGTTACGTAGCTGCTATCGCGATCGAAGGTCCACACTCGCGATTGCGGTTGATGTTTGCTGAGTGGCCCCCGAAGTGAACATCCACTAGAAAACCCTACCACCGGCGGGGACGTCGCGCTCGGTTCCGAGCAGCACCACCCGGCCCGCCTCGTCAGGCACCCCCAGCACCAGGACTTCCGAGATGAATCCCGCGATGCGGCGGGAGCCGAGGTTCATCGCGGAGACGACCATCCGGCCGACGAGGTCCTCCGGCCGGTAGAGATCCGTGAGCTGCGCGCTCGACACCCTGGTCCCGGCAGGACCGAAATCGATCCACAGCTTGTACGCGGGTCTCCTGGCCTCTTCGTGCCGCTCGGCTTTCGTGATGCGCCCGACCCGGAGCTCCAGCGTTCGAAACGCGTCGATGGGGTCCATGAGGGCATAGTATAATAGGCGCGATGCGCGTGATCCTTCTCGTTCTGACTCTTACGCTGACGGCGGCGCTCATCGCGGGGCCTCCGGGAGCCCAGGCGGCCGCGCCTCCGCGGGTGGCCATTGTCTTTGAGCATGCAGGCCCAAGCCTGAGCGATCTCGCTCCCATCTATGCGATGCACAAGCCGTTTGGCTTGGGAATCTTTCCCCGGATGCGGTACTCCGCGCAGATCGCCCGTGAGGCGGCGGCGCACGGGCTCACTCCAATGTTGCATCTTCCTATGGAAGCGCGGAACCCCGCCGACATGGGGCAGGTCCCGGGTGCGGTCTGGGTGCGCATGACGGATGCGCAGATCGCCCGCGTCGTCGACGAGGATCTGGCGAGCGCCCCCGGAGTTGTGGGCGTCAGCAACCACGCCGGATCTCGGGCGACGGCCGATCCGCGCGTGATGGCCGCGGTGCTGCGGACCGTCAGGGCTAGAGGGCTCTGGTTCGAGGAGAACCGCACCACCCCCGCGTCGGTCGCCTCTACCATCGCCGCCGGCCTCGGGATGCGCGTGGTGCTGGTCACGACCTATCTGGACGACCCCCCGGTTGACATCGAAGGCAAGGTACGCGCGCTGATTGCCACCGCCGTCACGCGGGGGTCGGTGGTCGCGGTCGCCCACATCACCACCGGCACGCCCGCGGTGGTGCGCCGTCTGCTGCCCGAGTTTCAGCGGGCCGGGATCGCATTCGTGCCCGTGACGGAGTTCCTCAAGGAGGCCGGCCGCCCGTAGCGAATCCGGTGACATTCATGTCCCGGGTCCTCCTCGTCGACGACGACAAGAAGCTCCTGCCGTTACTGGAGCGCGGTTTCCGCTTTGAGGGATTCGAGGTGCTCGCCGCCGCCACCGGTGAGGACGGCCTGGCCCTGGCCCGAACCCGCACTCCCGATGTCGTCGTCCTCGACATCGGCCTTCCGGCGCTCGACGGGCTCGAGGTCTGCCGGTCCCTGCGGCGCCACGCGGATATCCCGATCATCATGCTCACCGCCCGGGACGAGGTCGCCGACAAAGTCAGCGCGCTCGACCTCGGGGCCGATGATTACGTGACAAAACCGTTTGCCTTCGACGAGCTCGTGGCCCGTGTCCGCGCGCTGTTGCGGCGCCGCACGCCTTCACAGGCCGGAAGGCTTGCTTTCGGGGATCTCGCATGCGATGTCGGCACCCGCGAGGTGCACCGGGCCGGTCGTCCGATCTCGCTGACGGCCCGGGAGTTTGACCTCTTGGTATGCTTCCTCCGCCACCCCCGGCAGGTGCTCATGCGGGAGGCGCTGCTCCAGAAGGTGTGGGGGTATGAGTTCAGCGGAGACACCAAGGTGGTCGACGTTTACGTCGGCTATCTCAGGCAGAAGCTCGGCGAGCCGCGCCTCGTCCAGACGGTCCGGGGGGTCGGCTACGCGCTTCGGTTGTCGGAATGACGATCAGGCTGCGCCTCGCGCTGTTCTTCACGCTCCTCGTGGGCTGTACGTTGGTGCTCGCCGGCACGGCGACATACAAGCTCCTGCGGCACGGCTTGCTGGCCGGGGTCGAGCGGGACGTCTCGGAACGCGCCGCAGTGTTCGCGCGATCCAATCCGAATCCCCCGTACAACCTCGACGTGTTCGCGGCGCCCGACACCTTCCTTCAGGTGGTGGACGGCGCGGGCGCGCCGGTCGCCGGCTCGGGCAACCTGGGGCCGCGGATGCTTCCGCTCACGCAGGCGGCGCGATCCGGGCAGGTCGTCGAGGCGCGGGTAGGAGGCCGGCCCCTCTACCTGACCGCGGCGCCGATCCCCGGAGGACGGTTCATCATCGTCGCGCGCTCGCCCGTGACCATCTATGGTGCGCTGCGTGCGCTCAAGCGGCTCCTGACCTACGTGGTCGTTGCCGCCCTGATCCTCACCGGCGGCCTCGGCTGGCTCTTCGCCCGGGCCGTCGTGCGTCCGATCGAGAGCGTGGTGGCGGCGGCACGCGCGGTCAAAGAGAGCCGGGATCTCAAGCAGCGGGTCGCCTACAACGGACCGCCGGACGAGATCGGACGCCTGGCCGCGACGTTCAACGCCATGCTGGCTGAGCTGGACGG
>DASSXJ010000071.1 GCA_035703895.1 bacterium
CGGCAGAGTCGTTGACAGTGGAGAGGGTTGCACCTACACTCGGAGAGGAGCTGGGGAGGTACCCAAGCGGCCAAAGGGGGCTGACTGTAGATCAGCTGGCGGAATGCCTTCAGAGGTTCGAATCCTCTCCTCCCCACCACGTAAAATAAACTCTAGAGCACGATAGTTCTGAGGTGTGCAATGGTCACGTCAGGTTGGATCGCCCCCCGGCTCTGGCTGGCCGCCGCGGTAAGCCTCTCGGTCATCATCGTGCAACCCGCGGTCGGGGCGCCCACAGTCAAAGGCGACGTGGCGGTATGGGCTGAGATTGTCACGGCCTTGAAAAAGCAACATACCATCACATTTCGCGGGAAAAACACCGAACCCGGCAAAACCCTGATCATCGAATTCGCCCCGCCCGACTCCCAACACCGTATCTTACACGGCTACCCAGACATGATCGCCCCGGAAGGGATCACCGTGGGGACTACGGCCTGGAAGCGGGACCACAGCGGTAAGTGGGATTGTGCCAATCCTGTGAGGCTGTCATCCACCGAGGCGGTCCCTCTCTGGGATCGAAAAGGCGAGGTGACCGTGACACGGGTCCCGGACCTCGTCATCGGCGGCGTGCAGGCCCACGGCTACGCCTATACGCAAACCCTCGAGATCAGTGGGACATCTCTTACCAGGAAAGAAAAGCTCTACGTTGGGGTCCAGAGCGGCCTCCCCCTCCGGCAGATCACGGACACGGGGAAGACCACGTCAACATTCGACTACTATGATTACGGGGCGAAGATTACCATCGCGCCTCCGTGCTAATCGTCTAATCCCCCTAGATTTGGGGCATGTACCAGGGCAGGGCAGCACCGCCGCCGCGCGGCGGGCGTTGTCTATAACGGTCTTCCGGCCCCTCTCGGCAGGAGGGCGGGGACCGGGAGTGGGGGCCCATCCTGGACGTGCTGCCCGCTGTACAGCAATCCGACGGCGCGGAACGGTGCTTTAAGTGCCCGAAGGAGCGGAGCCACGGCGATCCGGGGTGGTACTTTGTCGATCTCGAGGAGAGGGGGCGGCTCCTAGGTCCGTGCCGCCTGTACGTGTGCCCCGAGGACTATCTCGGGTTTGCTGTCTCCGAACGGGATCGTTGGACGCCGATCGGCGAGGTGGGTAACGGAGCGAGCGGCGATCGCGATCCGAACGGCTCCGCGTCTCTCCTCAAAGACCCACCACCGTGCACCGCCGATGAGTTGATCGCACTCTTGGGCCACCGGGGGCTGGCCGGGTGGGCGTTCCTGGTTCGGGATGTCGCGGCCGGCCGGGTGCGTCGGGTGCACCTCCGCCAGTTGCCTGCCGATCCGGAGATCCGCCAGGCCCTCGTGACGTATCTGCACAGCGCGGGTACGGCGGTGACCATCAGCCGGGTCTTCTTGAAACACCAGCGCCGGTCCGAACGGGGATAACCTCACAGAGGTTTCACCACCAGGCCCTTACGCCGTGAAGCGGCGCAAGGGCCTGTGTTTTCCCCCGTGCCTTTGATATAGTAATGGCCGGCAAGGACTCTTGCGGGAGTAGCTCAATGGTAGAGTGCCAGCCTTCCAAGCTGGCGATGTGGGTTCGATTCCCATCTCCCGCTCCAAGTTGACGCGGGCCGGCATCTGCGGCCCGCTCACCACTCCTAGGGGGCGCAGTGGCCGCGAGGATCTTGGACGGCAGGGTAGTCGCGCAGCAACGACGCGCCCCGCTCATCGAGCAGGTGGGGGTATTCACCGCCCGTCACAGCGTAGCGCCGTGTTTGGCTGCCGTGCTCGCCGGCGCGAATCCCGCCTCCCAGCAGTACGTAGAGACCAAGGCTCGGGCTGCGGGGAAGGTGGGGATCCGTTCTGAAACCTTCCATCTCGCCGGCGACACCTCTCAGGGCGATTACCTTGCCCTGATCGATGACCTGAACCGCCGCCGGGACGTCCACGGGATCCTCCCCCAGCTGCCCCTGCCTTCTCAGATCGATCCTCAGCGCGTCTTCGAGCGGATCGATCCACTCAAGGATGTGGACGGATTGAGCCCGGAGAACGCCGGCCGGCTCGCGCTCGGGTATCCTCGATTGATCCCGTGCACCCCGCTCGGCATCCTCGCGCTGCTCGATTACGCGGGGGTCCGGCTCGCCGGTGCCCAGGTCGTCGTCGTCGGTCGGAGCAACATCGTGGGCAAGCCGGTGGCCCTCCTCACGCTCGCCCGGAATGCGACGGTGATGATCTGCCACTCTCGCACCATCGACTTGGCGGTGCGCACGCGGATGGCGGACGTCCTGATTGTCGCGGTCGGGCGCCCGCGAGCGATTGGAGCGGAGATGGTCAAGCCCGGCGCCGTCGTGATCGACGTGGGGAACGGCCGCGTTGAGGGGAAGACCGTTGGAGACGTGGATTTTGACGGCGTCAAAGAGGTCGCCGGCGCCATCACCCCGGTCCCGGGGGGTGTCGGCCCCATGACGATCGAGTTCGTGCTCGAGAATACGCTGGCCGCGGCGCGCCTGCAACTCGAGGCCGAGGGATGACGTACGCGGCAGCGCTGCGCTACCTCGATAGCTTGATTCGAACGGACCGGCCCCGCCGGCCGTACCACGATGAGAAGCTGGCCAGGATGCGCCATCTGCTGAGCCTGCTCGGCGATCCCCACCGCCGGCTTCGGACCGTGCTGGTGGCCGGGACGAAGGGCAAGGGGTCCACGGCGGTCATGATCGCCGGAATCCTCCGCGCGATGGGTCTGCGCGTGGGGCTCACAGTCAAGCCGCACCTGGTCGATTACCGGGAACGCATTCAGATCGCCGGCCACAAGATCTCCCGGGAAGATCTTGCGGCCCTGGTGGACAAGATTCGTCCGGTGATCGAGAAGAGCCAGGACCTCGTCTGGGGGCCGCCCACCTATGTCGAGACGACCGTGGCCCTAGCGTTTCTGCATTTTGTCGAAGCACGGGTCGATCTTGCGGTGGTGGAGGTCGGCATCGGTGGGCGTTTGGACGCAACCAATGTGCTCGATCCTCTGGTGTCCGTGATCACCCCTATCAGCTACGATCACACCGAGATCCTCGGCGATACGCTGACCGCGATCGCCGGGGAGAAAGCGGGCATCGTCCGCGCGGGGGGACGGGTCGTGTCGGCTCCACAGCCCGATGAGGCGCTCCGCACCATTGCGCGGATCGTCGAAGAAAAAGACGCCCACCTGGTGGTGGTAGGGCGCGACCTCGATGTGCGTCTCGAGGCGTCGTCCCTCCAGGGGGTCCGCGCCACCGTGCGCGGGCTGCGGGATACGTACTCGGTCCGGGTGCCGTTGCTGGGCCGCCATCAGGCAGTGAACGCGGCGACCGCCATCGGTGCCGTCGAACTGCTGGGCGACGAGTCGGTCCCGGTGGGAGCGGATGCCATCCGACGGGGGCTCGCTACGGTCAGGTGGCCCGCGCGGATCGAACTCATCGATACCGCGCCCCACACCATCATCGATGTCGGCCACAACCCCGCGTCCATGGCGGCGCTTCGCGATGCCCTCCAGGAACTGCTCGGAGGGCGGCGCCTGGTCTTGGTCTTCGGGATGCTCGCGACGAAGGACTACCGGACGGTGACCGCGATGATCGCGCCGCTGGCGGATGCCGTCATCACCACGACCCCCGACAACCCCCACGCGTTGCCGGCCGAGGAGCTCGCGACTGAGGTTCGACGGTACACCGGTCGCGTCACGTCCGTACCAGATCGACGCCTCGCGGTCGAACGCGGACGGGCGCTCGCCGGTCCGGAGGACGTGTTCCTCATCACCGGATCGTTCTATCTCGTTGGCGAAGCGCGCGAGTGGCTCCGCCGGAGGAAGGCCGCAGCGCCGGCGAGAAGGTAACGCCATCATGTGGGTCGACCTCCTCGCCGAGGATCTGCTGAAGCAGCACGCCGGTCCGCACATCGTCAACGATGCCAAGACGCCGTCCGGACACGTGTCCGTCGGGAGTCTCCGCGGGGTCATCATGCACGACTGCGTGACGCGTGCGCTCCGGGACGCGAACGTGTCGACCGAGTTTCTGTACGGGTTCGATGACTACGACCCGATGGACGGCCTGCCTCCCGACCTTCCCGAGTACGCGCGCTACATGGGTATGCCGTTTGCCGATATCCCGTCCCCGGACGGGCGTGCGGAGAGCTATGGGCACTACTTCGCCGCTGAGTTTGCGGGTGTGTTTGAGCGGATGGGCGCCCGTCCGCGTCTCTACCGCACGTCCGAGATGTACCGGGCGGGACAGTTTGACGAGACCATCCGGCTGGCGCTCGATCAGGTCGACGTGATCCGGGAGATCTATCGGGAGGTGACGCACAGCAGCCGGATCGACGACCACTGGTGGCCGATCCAGGTCTTGTGCCAGCGCTGCGGCCGGATCGGGACGACCGGCGTCTCGAGCTGGGACGGCGGCGAAGTGGAATACGAATGCGCTCCTGATAAGGTGGCGTGGGCCCAGGGATGCGGATACCACGGGAGGCGCTCGCCATTTCGAGGCGGCGCGAAACTGCTCTATCGGGTTGAGTGGCCGGCAAAGTGGATGATCCTGGGCGTGACGGTGGAGGGAGCGGGGAAGGATCACATGACCCGGGGCGGCACGCACGATGTGGCCCGCGCGATCAGTACTCGGGTGTTCCGGCGGCCCGTGCCGTACGCCTTCGCATACGAATTTCTCTTGTATGGCGGCAAGAAGATGGGCTCATCCGCGGCGGTGGGGGCGACGGCGGCGGAGATCTTGGATGTGCTCCGGCCGGAGTTGGCGCGGTTCCTCATCGTCCGTCCGCTCCCGCGCCGCCAGTTGGAATTCGACCCTCGAGGCGAGACCATCCCTACCTTGTACGACGAGTGCGATCGGGCGGCCGCAGCGTACTTTCGTGAGGCCGAGAATCCCGATCTCGCGCGAACGTTCTACTATTCGCGGATCGCGGGCGATCCGGCGCAATCGTACCGTCCCAGGTTTGCGAAGGTCGCGTACTTGCTTCAAATGCCAACCGTGGATCTGCCCAGGGCCATCGCGCGCGAAAAGGGCGGCCCCCTGACCGAGGCCGATCGGGAAGAGCTCGACCATCGCGTCGCCGACGCCAGGCGGTGGCTCGCCGCGTATGCCCCGGAGCACTACAAGTTCGAAGTTCTCCCGCATCTGCCGACATCGGTCGCGATGCTGACGCGGGTGCAGCGCCAGTACCTGGCGCGCATCGCGGAGGGCCTCGGTGGCCG
>DASSXJ010000072.1 GCA_035703895.1 bacterium
GTCAAAGAGTTCGCAGCTCCCTAAAAGTTCGGCTGGTGTTTTCCGTTCCGACGGCCATCGGCCGTAGTCGGGAGTCGCCCGGAAAGGAGGGAAGGCACGGCAGGGTGAGACCCGGAGGACGGTAGCACGCGGGCGATCGTAAGGGGAAGCAGGGCGTGGAGAAAACACGGACACTCGCGCCTCCGCGACCCCCCAACACCGCCCGACATCACACACGCAAGGGGGAATCGCGACATGAGACAGATGGCGATTGCAGTCGCCGTGATGCTCGTGTTCGCTACGATCTCCCCCGCCTTTGCGCAGCCGTTCGCGGACACGCCCACGAACCACTGGGCGTACGATGCGATCGCTGAGCTGGCGGCGAAGGGCCTCGTCGAGGGTTACCCCGACGGGACCTTCAAGGGCGATCGGGCGATGACACGGTACGAGATGGCGATGGTGGTCGCGCGGCTTCTGGCGAGGATCGAGAGCATTCAGATCCCGACCCCGCCGCCGCCGCCGAAGCCCGAAGTCACCAAGGCGGATATCGATATGATCCTCCGCCTGGTGAACGAGTTCCGGGCGGAGCTGGCCGCGAAGAACGTTCGGCTGACCGCAGTCGAGGAAGAGCTGAACGCGATCAAGGCCAAGCTCGACAACGTCCGGATCACGGGTGGCTTCCGGTTCCGTTATGACCTGAACCAGTTTGCCTCCGGCCAGACGACCTTCCCGGTTGCGGGTCCCATCCCGGGCAACGCAAACCCGCGGACGAGCGTCACCGCGGCGACTACCCTGCCCCGGGGCAACCGGCCCCGGTACGAGTTCAAGCTCGGCTTCGATGGTAGCGTGGCGCCCGACATCCACTTTATCCTCGGACTGCAGAGCGCGCAGGGCTACCAGTTCTTCAACAGCAGCAACGACGGCTTCGGCCTTGGACAGAACGGCCAGCCTCAGCAGGGCGCGTTCGCCAGCGTCGACACCGCCTTCATCGACTGGAAGCCCAGCTGGGCTCAGGGGACCACGGAGATCTGGCTCGGCCGGTTCGGCAACGACACGCCGTGCGGCGGTGGGTGCTACCCGATCCAGTTCGGCCCTTTCGGTCTCCTGTTGAATAACAACGGGGACACCTGGGAAGATTCCACGTTCGACAGCGGGGTTAACGTCGCCGACGGCCTCCGGGTCGCGCTCCACTTCGCCAGCCTAGCTGACCTTCAGATCCAGGCCGTGGCGATTCGGATCAGCGGCAACATCGGCTCGCTCACCTACCCGAGCGGCGAGGACGCGTACGGCGTCGACGCCAACATCCAGATCATCCAGGGCCTCCGGGTAGGCGGCTACTATGTCGGCAACAGCATCGCGAATACCGGGGGCGCGCCGTTTACCAGCCCGTCGCCGTTCGGCACCATGTTCCACCTCTACGGCCCGGGCGGCGGCTCGCTCAACCCAGCCACGCCGCGGTGTCCGGCCACCGGAACCATTGGGACAGGCGGCATTAACTGCCCCGCTGCCGGCAACGGCTTCGGCGCCTACATCTCGTGGGATGCGTTCCCTGGGATCCACCTCGACATCGAGGGGGCGCAGTGGAACGACACGAGCGGGTTGGTCCTAGGCGGAGTCGCCCCCGGTGGCGATGTCGGGGCCAACGCCTCCATCTCGTGGAACATCAGCACCCTCGTGGGCATCTGCTGCAACATCGTGCTGACGACCGGCTACGCCTACTACGGGGTGAACTTCTACCCACCGTACGGCGGAGCTGAGGCCGACATCACGGGCGACTTCTACGATGTGCTCTATCCCGGAAACGCGCAGGGCTTTACCGGGAACATCAGCGTCCAGCCCATTCAGGGTGTGACCGTCTACTTCAACTACCTGACTGGGAACAGCGTCTCGAACAGCCAGTCGTTCCAAACGTGGGCGGCTGGGGTCTCTTACGCGTTCGCGCCCAATGCCAAGATCACGCTCAAGTACCGTGATCTCCAGATAGCGGGCATCGACCAGCAGAACACGTACCGCGCGCAGGTCGACTACAGCTTCTAGCTCGAATCGCGCGGCGCAGTACAGTCGGAAGCGGCCCCCGGGAGACCGGGGGCCGCTTCGCGTATCGCCCGTATCGCTCGATCCGTGCGATCGTCAGTAGGTCTTTCCCGGGGCCGATGGCTCGGGCGCGGGGGTTACGCCCTTGGCGGTCTTGACGATCTGCCATTGCTTGCCGGCGTACTTCACCGTGTCCCCAAGTTCCACTCTGCTGTAGAACCCCTGGGGCACTTCGTAGGGGGTGCCGCTCACCGCGATGACCCACGTGTCGCCACTGTCTCCCCCCCGCGTGAATTTCTGCGTCACCGGCCCGTATACGTACCCCTGGCCGCATCCCACCGAGAAATCAGCGGCAAGCAGGGAGAGCATCAACACGAACAAGAGCGCCTGCAGGGTCCGGAGCTTCATCAGATGGCACCTCCTCGTCGCACGTCCTCAGTATACCCACGACCGGCGAGCCCGCGCAACCGGGGGCCCGCCGCGCCGCCGCCTTACGGCGCGGACGCCAGTTTGGCGAAGAGCCGGGGCAGCGCCTGGGCCGTCGCTTGGTGAAGCACCTCCTCCGCCACGAAGGTCCGGACTTGACCGATCGTATAGCCGTCGCCCGGCGCTTCGGCCGCGATGCGGCCCCCTCGTGCGTCGAAGATCTGGAGCAGGACGTTGGCGGAGCCGCTCAGCGGCCGGCCAAAGCGCAGCCTGCCGATCCCGGGGCCCTCTGTGTCGAGGTGCAGGAGGCGGATCCAGCCTACGACCAGGTCATCCGCGCCCACCCGCCCGGCGAGCCGGCCGAGGCGGGCGTAGGACAGCACGTCCCAGGGACGCCATCCCAATGCGCTCTCGGCCTGCCGCATGGTGCCGCGCGGAATCACCGCGAACTGGTCGCCGGCGATCCGGGGGAGGATTCTGGACGCGTCGTCGGCCGCGTACTCCTCGGGCACGCCCCCCTCAAACGGAGTCAGTGGCGAGAGGGCATAGAACTCCACCACGCCGACCGTCCGGGCCGGGGCGGCCGCGGTCGCGTGACCGTGGAGGATCGCGGCGATCGCGCCGATG
Organism: bacterium; assembly: GCA_035703895.1. Classification (NCBI taxonomy): domain Bacteria; species bacterium. The sequence goes on from DASSXJ010000072.1 coordinate 3,067, forward strand.
ACCACGAGGGCGCCCCAGCGTCGAGACAATGGCGTCGTCACTGCCGCACCTCCCGTTTACAGTATTGTCCGTCCGTGTATCATGGACATAACAGGGTGCCGAGGAGGATGACCCCGGTGGATCCGCGCGACCGCCTCATCGTGGCCCTCGATTCGCCCTCGCTCGAAGAGGCGGACGCCGTCGCCGAGCGGCTGTCCGGGATCGTCCGATGGTTCAAGGTGGGCTCGGAGCTCTTCACGGCGGCCGGGCCCGCGGCCGTGACCGCGCTGCGCCGGCGGGGCCGCGTCTTCCTCGATCTCAAGTTCCACGACATTCCCGCGACCGTTGCGGGAGCGGTCGCCGCCGCCGCCCGCCTCGGCGTGGACCTCGTGAACGTCCACGCCTCCGGTGGGCGCGCGATGCTCTGCGCCGCCCAAGAGGCGGCCGAGCGGAGCGTCACCTCGACCGGTGGCCGCGCACCGACGGTCATCGCCGTGACGGTGCTGACGAGTGGGGACGCATCGGTGTTGGACGAGGTCGGGATGCGGGGCACCCCGCCGGAGGCGGCGCTGCGTCTCGCGCGGCTCGCGCGCGAAGCCGGGCTCGGAGGCGTCGTGGCGTCTCCCAGCGATGCGGCGGCGATCCGGGCCGCGTGCGGGCCGGGGTTTTTGATCGTCTGCCCGGGCGTCCGTCCCGCGGGCGCCGGCCGCGATGACCAGCGCCGGGTCGCGACGCCCGGCGCCGCGATCGCATCGGGCGCCGACCTGCTCGTGATCGGCCGGCCGATCACCCGCGCCCCCGATCCGCTGCGCGCCGCGGAAGCGGTGCTCCGCGAGATGGCGCTCGCGCAGGTCTGAGGCGGCCGCCCCAGGTTACTTTTGGCTGTCGCCCGCGTCCCGGCCCGGGGTCGTGGTTGAGCAGGTGTTATACGCGCCGAGGATCTGCACGGCGGCCGTTACACGTGTCCCCTTGCTGCCCAGCCACTGCTGCAGCGCCGCGTCGGAGATCTGCGCCAGCCTCGGGAGCGCCAGGCGCTGGGTGCACTGTTGCGCATTGGACGTAATGAGGCCCGGGTTGCCGTACGCCGCGTTGGCGACGTCGGCGATGCCCGCGGCGTAGCCCGCGCGAAAGCCCTGACTGTACCCATCCCGGTTTGCGAAGAACTGGTGCCACTGATCGAGCGTCACGACGGCGGCCGAGGCGGCCACGCTTGCACCGAACACGATCACGCCGACGAGGATCGCGATTCGTCGCATCTCCATCACCTCCGACTACACACCACTATACGAGCACAGCGGGATGCGGGTTCCTGAGCGAGGCGAGACGTCCCGCGCGTGCTCGGGGGCGCGCGAACGCGGCGGCGTTTACTCGAATACATCCGAACGCGACGGCGCGCGGCCCGCGCCGCGCTGCGTTTGACACGTTCGAGGGTCCATACTATAATGCCTTCAATTACCCGGGCCCATCGCCGCCCGGTCGCGCAGGGAGGACCACCGCCGAGTGGGATTGCAGGACGACGTCGCCGAAGTGTTGATCCGCGAGGACGAGCTTCGGGCTCGGATCGCGGATCTCGGCCGGCAGATCAGCACGGACTACGACAGCAAGACCCCGCTCCTCGTTGGCATTCTCAAGGGCGCCTCGATCTTTCTCTCGGACTTGATCCGCCAGATCACCGTCCCTTGCCTCCTCGACTTCATCGCCACGAGCTCGTACGGCACCGGGGCGGAGAGTTCGGGGATCGTCCGCATCCTCAAGGATCTGGACCAATCGATCGAAGGCCGGCACGTGTTGATCGTCGACGACATCATCGACACCGGGTACACCATGGACTATCTGCTCGAAACGCTCAAGGCCCGATATCCGGCGAGCCTGCGCGTGTGCGCGCTCCTCGACAAGATCAGCCGGCGGCGGCGCCACGTTCCCATCGACTACCGAGGTTTCGAGATTCCCGACAAGTTCGTGGTGGGGTACGGGCTGGACTACGGCGGGCTCTACCGGAACCTTCCATTTATCTGCGTGCTCCGGCCTGAGGTGTACCAGTAAGAGCGCGGCACACGGAGGTGACCCAAGTGGAGTTCATCGGCAAAGGGCGTGCGGCTCGGCGGACCTACGGGTTCGACGAGATCGCGCTTGTCCCAGGGTCCGCGACCGTTGATCCGAGCGATGTCGATCTGTCGTGGCGCGTGGGGACCCGCACGTTTGCCCTGCCGATCGTCGCGTCCGCGATGGACAGCGTCGTGGACGTGCCGTTCGCGATCGCGCTCTCCCGGCTGGGCGGGATGGCGGTCCTCAATCTGGAGGGGATCCAGACGCGCTACGCGGACCCGCGGGACGCGCTCGACCGGCTCACGGAGGCTACTCCCGACCGCGTGGTCGGCCTGATGCAAGACGTCTATCGAGAATCCGTCAAGGACGAACTCGTCGAGCGCCGGATCATGGAGATCCGCGATGGCGGCGGGATCCCCGTGGTGTCGGTCACGCCGGGGGCGGCCGACCGCCTCGGGCCGATCGCGGCTGCATCCGGCGCGGCGTTTCTGCTGGTCCAGTCCACCGTGATCACCGAGCAGCACCGGAGCGAGCGGGGGCAGGCCCTGTCCCTCAGAGAGTTGACCGCGCAGATCGAGATTCCGGTCATGGCGGGAAACTGCGTCTCCTACGAGGCGGCGCTCCAACTGCTGGAGGCCGGCGTCGCCGCCCTGTTCGTCGGGGTGGGCCCGGGCGCGGCGTGCACCAGCCGGAAAGTGCTGGGCGTCGGCGTTCCGCAGGCCACGGCGATCGTGGATGTCGCCGCGGCCCGTGCCGAGTTCGAGCGCCGCACCGGACGGTACGTCCCGGTGGTCGCCGACGGCGGGATCACGGTCGGAGGCGACATCGCCAAGGCCATCGCGTGCGGCGCGGACGCGGTGATGCTCGGCAGTCTGTTCGCGCGGGCCGAAGAGGCCCCCGGCCGCGGGTTCCACTGGGGAATGGCGACGCCGCACGCGGCGCTGCCGCGCGGCACGCGGGTGCGGGTGGCCACGACCGGCGCCCTCCCGGACATCTTATTCGGCCCGGCCCGCGTCGACGACGGGTCTCAGAATCTCGTCGAGGCGTTGCGAACCGCGATGGGGATGTGCGGCGCGCGAACCCTTCGCCAGATGCAGCAGGCGGAGATCATCATCGCCCCGTCGCTCGCCACAGAGGGGAAAACCCTGCAGATCGCGCAGCGGGTCGGGCAAGGGCGCGCGTGACGAGCCGGACGCTCGCGGAAGGTCCCCGGCCGTTGGGACACCTCCGCGAGACCCTCGCCGGGGACGTGCCCCGTTCCGTAGACGAGCTCATCGTCGTCCTGGATTTTGGCGCGCAGTACAGCCAGTTGATCGCCCGGCGCGTGCGAGAACTGCGGGTGTACAGCCTCATCCTCCCGTTCGACACCCCGCTGGCCGAGCTGCTTGCGCTCCGCCCGAAAGGCATCATCCTGTCGGGTGGACCCGCGAGCGTCTACGATCCGGGCGCGCCGCGGTGCGATCCTCGATTGTTCGCCGCCGGGGTCCCGACGTTGGGGATCTGTTACGGCATGCAGCTGATGGCGCACGACCTGGGGGGGCGGACCGGCCCGTCGGCGCGGCGCGAGTACGGGCGCACCCGACTGTTCGTGGACGAGGCCGAGGGGACGGCCGGATTGTTCGGCGGCCTGGAGCGCCGCCTGCTGTGCTGGATGAGCCACGGCGACTCCGTCCTGCATCTCCCGCCGGGGTTTGAGACCCTCGCCCACTCGGACCACAGCGCGCATGCGGCCGTGGCCGACCCCACGCGCCGCCTGTACGGTCTGCAGTTTCACCCCGAGGTGTCGCACACGCCGTGGGGGACCGACGTCCTGCGCAACTTCCTGTATCACGTGTGCGGCTGCGCCGGGTCGTGGTCCATGACCTCCTTTGTGGAGCAGGCGGTGGGAGAGATCCAGACGCAGATCGGCGACGGCCGGGCGATCTGCGCCCTGTCCGGGGGCGTGGACTCCGCGGCCGCGGCCGGGCTGGCGTTCCGGGCGATCGGCGATCGATTGACCTGCGTCTTCGTCGATCACGGGCTGCTGCGTCGGGGCGAGGCGGAACAGGTCGGGGCGGTGTTTCGCGACCATTTCGGCGCGACGCTCGTGCACGTGGATGCGCGACGGCGGTTTCTCGCCCGGCTGCGGGACGTGGTGGATCCCGAACAAAAGCGGAGCCTGATCGGCAACGAGTTCATCACCGTGTTCGCCGAGGAGGCCGCCCGGCTGGGCCGGCCGGACGTCCTCGTGCAGGGGACCCTGTACCCGGACGTGATCGAGAGCGGGACCCGGACGGCGGCCCGCATCAAGACGCACCACAACGTGGGGGGGCTGCCGGCGGTGATGCCCTTTCGGCTGGTCGAGCCCCTGCGGACCTTGTTCAAAGATGAGGTGCGTCTCGTGGCCCGCCAGCTTGGGCTTCCGGAGGAGATGGTGTGGCGGCACCCGTTTCCCGGCCCCGGCCTGGCCATCCGCGTGCTGGGCGAAGTCACCGAGGAGCGGCTCGCATTGCTTAGGAACGCGGACGCGATCGTCACTGAGGAGATCCGCCGCAGCGGCCTCGGCCGGGAACTCTGGCAGGCGTTTGCCGTCCTCCTGCCGGTCCACACCGTCGGGGTCGCGGGCGACGCCCGGACCTACGGCAACGTCGTCGCCGTCCGCGCCGTCACGAGCGATGACGGGATGACCGCGGACTGGGCGCGGCTCCCCTCGGAACTTCTCGAGACAATCAGCAACCGCATCACCGGAGAGGTCGAAGGCTGCAGCCGGGTCGTGTACGATATCAGCAGCAAGCCTCCTGCTACAATAGAGTGGGAGTAACCGCAGGGTGGGAGTAACCGCACAAGGAGGCGCCGTGGAGTCGTCTGCGCCTGCCACGGGGCCGATCCCCGAGATCGATGCGCTTCTCAACGCGGTCCAGCGCGATGCGGTCCATCACGGCGACGGGCCGCTGCTGGTGCTGGCCGGAGCCGGTTCCGGGAAGACCAGGGTGTTGACCTACCGGATCGCCGCGCTGATTCGGGAGCGCAGTGTGGCGCCGCAGCGGATCCTCGCCGTGACGTTCACCAACAAGGCCGCGGGGGAGATGCGCGAGCGCGTCGAGCGGCTGGTGGGCCGGCCGATCGCGCGGGCGGTATGGATGGGGACCTTTCACGCCACCTGCAGCCGCATCCTCCGCCGGTCGGGGGCGCCCATCGGGATCGATCCCCGGTTCCTCATCTACGACACAGACGACCAGCGGGCGCTCGTCCGCGAGGTGACCGCGGCGCTCCACGTCGACGACCGGCAGTTCCCTCCGATCGCGGTCCTCGCCGCCATCGGGCGCGCCAAAAACGAACTGCTCGACCACGTCGCCGTCGCGGCGCGCGCCGAGACGTTCCGGGATGAGGTGATCGCGAAGCTGTACGCCGCCTACCAGCGGCGATTGGACGAGTGCCACGCGCTCGACTTCGACGATCTGCTCATGCGGACCGTGATCCTCTTTCGCGAGCACCCCCAGACACTCGCCGAGTATCAGGACCGGTTCCGCCACATCCTCGTAGACGAGTACCAGGACACCAACCACGCGCAGTATGCGCTGCTGAGCGTGCTTGCGGCGCGCCACCGAAACGTGTGCGTGGTCGGCGACGACGATCAGGCGATCTACCGGTGGCGCGGTGCGGACGTGCGCAACATCCTCGAGTTCGAGCGGGACTATCCGGACGCCCGGGTCATCAAGTTGGAGCAGAATTACCGGTCTACCCGGCGCATCCTCGAGGCCGCCTCGGCGCTGGTCCGCCACAACCCGCACCGGCATACCAAGGTGCTGTGGACGGAGAACGAGGAGGGCGAGCCGGTCGCCTTGTTCGAGGCGTTCGACGGCTACGATGAGGCCCGGTACACCGGCGAGGTCGCGCGCGCCCACCGGTCGGCGGGAGGACACGCCGGCGACCTCGCGATTCTCTACCGGACGAACGCCCAGTCCCGTCAATTCGAAGAGATGTTCTTGCGGCTGGGGATCCCCTATCAGATCGTCGGGGCCCTCCGGTTCTACGAGCGCGCCGAGGTCAAGGATATGCTGGCCTACCTCCGCTTCGTCTACAATCAGGCCGACGAGGCGAGCCTCCGCCGCATCGTCAACGTCCCGCGGCGCGGCATCGGCGACGGGACGCTGCGGCGGCTGGAGGCGTGGGGGAAGCAGGCGGGGCTCGGGCTCTGGGACACCCTTCGCCGGGGGGAGGACGCCGGGGTGGGGCCGCAGGCGCGCCGCGCGCTTGCCGAGTTCGCCGGCGTGGTCGAAGGTCTGGTACGGTACGCCACGGACCACTCCGCCCGAGAGACCCTCGCCCAGGCGATCGACGCCACGGGATACCGGCGGATGCTCGAGGCGGAGGGGACCGACGAGGCCTACGCCCGCATCGAGAACCTCGACGAGCTGGGCGCGGTGGCGGAGGAGGTCGAGGTGACGGTCGGGGAGTCCACGCTCGAAGCGTTTCTCCAGCACCTGGCGCTCGTCACGGACGTAGATACATGGGAGGACCGCGCGGACCGGGTCACGTTGATGACGCTGCACAGCGCCAAAGGGTTGGAGTTTCCCGTCGTCGTGCTGGCCGGCCTCGAGGAGGGGCTCTTTCCCCACGTGCGTTCCATTGAAGAAGAGGCCGGCATCGAGGAGGAGCGCCGGCTCTGTTACGTGGGGATGACCCGGGCAAAGCGGCGGTTGATCCTCACCTACGCGCGCCAGCGGGCGGCGTTTGGCACGGCCCGCCCGAGCCTTCCGTCTCGGTTCCTTGCCGAGATCCCCGAGAACCTGCTCGCGCGCGCGGTCACGGCCAAGACCGCGGTGAACGATTGGACGGAGGAACGCGGGCCGGTGCCCGAGATCGCGGTCGGCGATCACGTGCGGCACAAGACCTTTGGGGCGGGGCGGGTCCTCGAGATGGACGGCGAGGGTCCGCGGGCGATCATTACCGTGCGGTTCGACGGCGTCGGGACCAAGCGGCTGGCGCTGGGCTACGCTCCGCTCGAGGTCGTGCGGGATTCCCAAGGAGGCCATGGACGGTGAACACAACGATCGTACTGAGCCTGGTGACCGCTCTGTTGATGGTCCCCCCCCAGGTCGGCGCGGCGCCTCCAGGACCGCCGCATGCGAGCCTCCCCGACCTTCCCAATCCCAAGGTCATGCTTGGCGAGCCCGGCCGGTTCGGCGGGACATTCCTCGACGCCCAGGTCGCCGATCCCCGCACGTTCAACCCGATCCTGGCCCAGGAGACCTCCTCGACGGGGCCGTTGGGGGGGTTGTTCGATGGGCTCGTCGAGGATAACGGCGAGACGACCGCGACCGAGCCCGCGCTCGCAGAGTCGTGGACCACGAGCCCGGACGGGCGCACCTGGACATTTGTGCTGCGCAAGGGATTGAAATGGAGCGACGGCGCCCCGATGACCGCAGACGATGTCGTCTTCACGTTCAAGGTGATCTACGACAAGAAGATCCCCAACAGTCTTCAAGACGTGCTTACCGTCGCCGGGAAGCCTATCGCCGTCACGAAGGTCAACGATCAGACCGTGCAGTTCCGCACCGCCGAGCCCTTCGGGCCGTTTCTCCGGTCGATCGGGATCGGCATCCTGCCGCGGCACAAACTCGAGGCGGCATACACCTCCGGGAAGTTCAACCAGACGTGGGGCGTCAACACGCCTCCCAAAGAGCTCGTCGGGACGGGCGCGTACGTCATGACCGAGTACAAACCCGCTCAGCGGATCATGTACCTTCGTAACGGCAACTACTGGAAGGTCGATCTCCAGGGGCACCGGCTCCCGTATATCCAGAGGCTCGTGCTCACCATCGTCCCCGACCAGAACGCGCATCGGCTGCTCTTTCAGGGGGGACAGACCGACTCGTACGGCATCCGGCCTCGGGAGTACGCGGAGTTCAAGCGAGGTGAGAAGACAGGCGGCTATACCGTGTACGATGGCGGTCCCAGCTTCGGGACCGAGTTTCTCAGCTTCAACCAGAACCCTCGGGCCGGTCTGCCGGAGTACAAGCTCCGGTGGTTCCAGAACCAGAAGTTTCGCCAGGGTGTCGCGTACGCGGTAGACCGTGACGCGATCACGGACCAGGTGTACGCCGGCCACGCCATCCCGCAGTACGGTCCGGAGAGCCCGGCCGACAAGTTCTTTTACAACCCCAAGGTGAAGCAGTATCCCTACAACCTCGACACAGCCACGGCGACGCTCGCGGAGGGTGGTTTCAAGAAAGGGGCCGACGGGGTGCTGCGCGACGCCGACGGCCACCCCGTGGAGTTCGTCATCAGCACGAATGCCGACAACCAGGACCGGGTGGCGATCGGCAACATCATCCGCCAGGATCTCAGCAAACTCGGGATGAAGGTGACGCTCGCGCCCGAGGCGTTCAACACGCTGGTGAACAAGCTCGTGGAATCCTTCAAGTGGGAAGCGATCGTGCTTGGGCTGACCGGCGGGATCGAGCCGCACAACGGCCAGAACGTCTGGAAGTCCTCCGGCAGCCTGCACATGTGGAACCCCAAGGAGCCGAACCCCGCCACCCCCTGGGAGGGGGAGATCGACCGGCTGTTCAACCTGGCGGCCACCACCGTCGACCAGAACCGGCGAAAGGGGTACTACGACAAGTACCAGACGATCGTCGCCGAGCAGGTCCCGTTTGCCTATACTACGATTCCGACCTCGTATGTCGCGGTGCGCAACAAGTTTGGGAACATCAAGTATACCGCGTTCGGCGGGCCGTTCTGGAACTTCCCGGTGATCTATATCAAGCCCTAGACGGAGTAGGGCGCCCGGCCCATGATTCGCTACATTGCCCGCCGCCTGATCCTCCTGGGTCCCTTGCTCATCGGGATCACCTTCGTATCCTGGGCGGCGATCCAGCTGGCCCCCGGGTCCGGAGATTATTTCCAGTCGCTGGTGCTGCAGTACCCGCAGATCAGCCCGGCCACGATCGCCGGGCTGCGCGCCCGGTTCGGGATGGACCAGCCGCCGTGGATTCAGTATCTGCGCTGGCTCTGGAACATCCTCCATCTCGATTTAGGTCTGTCGTTTGCCTATCAGGTCCCTGTGACCTGGCTGATCGGGACGCGGGCGCTCAACACCCTCTTGCTGTCGGTGACGTCGCTCGTGGCCGCGTGGTCGATCGCGATCCCGCTCGGCATCTATTCGGCCGTGCACCAGTACTCGGTGACGGACGGACTCCTGAGCGCGGGGGCGTTCGTCGCTATCTCCGTCCCGAGCTTCTTCAGCGCGCTCCTCCTCCTCTACGCGGCGTTCTGGAGCCACGTGCTGCCCCTGCAGGGATTGACCAGCGTGAACTACGACGGGCTATCGTGGGGGGCCAAGGTCCTCGACGTCGCGCGGCATTTGGTCCTGCCGACGATCGCGCTCGGGGTGTTCTCCGTCGGGGGATTGATGCGGTACATGCGCAACAACCTGCTCGACGTCCTCAGGGCCGACTACGTCAAGACCGCGCGGTCGAAGGGTGTGTCCGAGCGCCGGGTGATCTTCCGGCACGCCGTGCGGAATGCCATCAACCCGCTCGTGACCCTCTTCGGGTTCGAGCTGGGGGGCCTGCTGAGCGGCGCCGCGTTTGTCGAGAATATCCTCGGCTACCCCGGGCTGGGACGTCTCGTGCTGGAAGCCGTGCTGAAGAAGGACGTGTTCGTCGTGATGGGCAGCCTCCTCATGGGGAGCGTGCTGCTGATCCTGGGGAACCTTACCGCCGACGTTCTGCTCGCCTTTGTCGATCCACGGATCAGATATGATTGATGCCCGCTGATGGCTCACGACCTCGCCGCCGCGCGCCTGGCGGAGCAGCGTCAACGGGAGGCCGCGCGCGCCCGCACGCCGCTGCAGCTCGCCTGGCGCCAGCTCAAGCGCTACAAGCTCGCGCTGGTGAGCGGCGCGGCCCTGGTCGTCGTGTATTCCGTGATGCTGCTGGCCGAGTTCCTGGCGCCGTATGCGTTGGACTACAGCGAGCGGAGCCTCTTTTACGCGCCCCCCGTCGGCATCCACCTGGTCGACGGGCGGGGCCATCTCCATGCGCGGCCGTTCGTGTACGCGTACCGGCTCGTCGATCGAGACCTCCGCATCTACGGCCCGGACACGTCGCGGACGTATGACATCCACTTCTTCGTCCGCGGCTTCCCGTACCGGCTGCTGTGGTTCATTCCGGCCGACGTCCACGTGATGGGGGTCGACGCCCCGGCGCAGCTCTTTCTCCTGGGTACCGACCAGTTCGGGCGGGACCTGCTCTCCCGGATGTTGTTCGGCAGCCGCGTCTCGCTCATGATCGGGGTCCTGGTCGTGCTCATCACGTTTCCGATCGGCCTGCTCATGGGGGGGATCGCCGGCTACTACGGGGGGCTCGTCGACAACGCCATTATGCGGTCGGTGGAGGTCCTCGCCTCGTTTCCCACCTTCTACCTCCTCCTCACGTTGGCGTCGGTGCTGCCGGCGACCCTCAGCAGCGGGGCCAGGCTCGTCATGATCGCCGGGGTGTTCAGCCTGGTGGGGTGGGGCGGCCTGGCGCGCATCATCCGCGGGCTCGTGCTCAGCCTCCGCGACATGGAGTTCGTCCTGGCGGCGCGGGCCTCCGGCCTGAGCGATCTGCGGGTCATCGTAAGGCACGTGCTTCCCAATACGATCTCGTATGTCATCGTGGCGGCGACGTTGACGATCCCGGGCGTCATCCTGGGAGAGAGCGGGCTGTCGTATCTGGGGGTGGGCGTGCAGGAGCCGAGCACGAGTTGGGGACTGCTCCTAGCGCAGGCGCAGAGCGTCGACGTCTTCACGCAGTTTCCATGGTTGCTCCTGCCCGGGCTGGCGATCGTCGTCGTGATCATGGCCTACAACTTCCTCGGGGACGGCGTCCGCGACGCCCTCGATCCCCGCCAGCGGTCGACGTAGATGCCGGGCCGGCCACCACGGGTCAGCCGTTCCAGGACCTTGGGTCCGACCGTCGTGCTCGCGACCATTGCCCTGGCCGTGGCGGTTGGCGGCGGCTCGCTGCTGTATCTCAGGATCTCGCAGGTCCAGCAGGGGGCGATCACCCCGGACGTGCCGCAGGGGGTGACCCGGGACCCGGCCACCCGAGCGCGCGGCGCGGTGGTCAGCATCTCGGGGCAGGACAGCCGTCCCCGGGCGACTTACGACCCGCCTTCCGGCACAGTGACGGTGAAGTTCCAATCGAAGTACTATGATCCGACGCACACCGCCGCGCTGAATCGCCAGTACCTGGCCACCGAGGGCCGGCTGGTCGTACAGTTGGTGCTGTACAACGACCCGGAGATCGGCACGGCCGTCGCGCAGTTATACCATGGAGGCCGGCTCCTAGCCACCGTGAGTGGCGCACCGGCGGACGCGTACAAGGACTACAAAGTCGAATATGCCCCGGCTCTCCCCTAGGAGGGCTGGCTCGGGAACGGCACGAAGGTAGTGCGCCTGATTCCCAGGCGAGGGGGTGGATCGTGAGGAGAGCGAAGCGGACGTGGGCAGTGCTGTTCGCAATCGCGATGCTCGCGGCCGTCGGGTGGCCCGCGGCGCCCATCCAGGCGGCCGCGCCGAGGGATGAGGTGGTGATCGGGATCTCCCAGGAGCCGGACACCTTAGTTCCCGGCTTAGGCGGGAGCCTCGCCGTCAGCGGCGAGATCCAGCAGGCGCTCTGGGCGGGGGGCGTCCGCTGGTCGGACCAGTGGAAGCTTGTTCCGATCCAAGCCAAAGAAGTGCCGACGTTGGAAAACGGGTTGTGGAAGCTGCTTCCCGGGGGCAAGATGCAGTTGACCTGGCACCTTCGGCCATTGAAGTGGCACGATGGAGTACCGGTGGACGCGGAGGATTTTGTCTTCACCCATCGGGCGATCATGAACGACAAGGTGCCGGTGATCAGCCGGAACTTCGAGAAGCGCGTCGAGAACGTGTTCGCTCCCAGTCCCGACACGCTGGTCGTGACGTACAACGAACACTATGCGTACGCGAACACCGGGATCATCCAATATGGTCCCTGGCCGCGACATCTCCTCGAGCGGGACTACCACAACAATCCCGGCGGGCTCGATAAGCTCACCTTCGGCAACGACCCCAAGGCCACGACCACGAACGGCCCGTACCAAATCGTGTCCTGGCAGAAGGGCAGCTCCATCGTCGCCGAGGCGGACCCCAACTACGCGCTCGAGAAGCCCAAGGTCAAGCGGATCGTGTGGCGGGTGATCACCGATACGAACACACTCGTCGCCAACATGCTCTCCGGCTCCATCGACGGGATCAGCCCCAACGGCATCTCGTTTGACCAGGGGACGCAGCTCGATCAGCAGGTCACCCAGCGGCACTTGGCGGAACAGGTGCTCTACACTCCCGGATTGATCTGGGAGCACGTCGACCTGAACCTCAACAACCCGAAGCTCAAGGACAAGCGCGTGCGTCAGGCGCTCCTCTACGCGATCGACCGCCAGGCGCTCGTCCAGACGCTCTTCCAGGCCAAGCAGCCGGTCGCGGACTCGTACCTGCCGCCAAAGCACTACGGGTTCGATACCTCCCTCGTGAAGTACAGCTACAATCCAGACAAGGCGAAGGCGCTCTTCACCGAGGCCGGGTGGACGCCCGGCCCGGACGGCGTTCTCAAGAACGCGCAGGGCGAACGGTTCACCGTCACGATCGGCACGACCGCCGGGAACCGGGTCCGAGAAGACGTGGAGCAGGTACTGCAAAGCCAGTGGCGGAAGGTCGGCGTGGACCTCAAGGTCACGAACCAGCCGGCGCGCGTCTTCTTCGGGGAGACGACCCGCCACCGCGAGTTCGACATGGCGATGTATTCGTGGCTCTTCAGCCCTGTCACCGACTGTGAGACGCTCTACACGACCGAGAACATCCCATCGGCTCAGAACGCGTACAATGGCCAGAACTTCGCCGGATTCAGCAACGGGGAGATGGACAAGCTCTGCCACACCATCCCTACCGAACTGGATCAGGCCAAGCGCGTGACGATGCTCAAGCGGAGTCAGGCGATTCTGGCCGACGAGGTGCCGGTGCTCCCGCTGTACTTCCGGGTGGACGTCACCTCGGTCAAAAAGGGATTTCAGAACTGGAAGCCGACCGGACTGGGCCAGAGCCCGGTGACCTGGAACGTGTTCCAGTGGGCGTGGGCCCAGTAGGACGGCGGGACGGCCGCACGCTCACGATAGCCTGACCGCCGTGGGGCTCGAGAGGCGCGGGATGCTCGGCGCGGTGTCAATGTGCACCAGTACGTGATCCGCCGGGTGCTGCAGATGATCCCCATCATCCTGGGGATCTCTGTGGTGGTATTCGCGCTGCTGCTGGCCGCCCCCGGCGATCAGGTGGACCTTCTGATCTCCGGCGTCCCGAACATCACGCCGGACGAGGTCGCCCGGCTCAAGCATGTGTATGGGCTGGACGAGCCGGTGCACGTCAGGTACGTCAAATGGCTCGAGCGCGCCGTCCAGGGCGATTTCGGGTGGTCCCGGACCTACAAGGAACGGGTCACGTCCCTGATCTTCGACCGGCTCGGCAATACCGTCTCGCTCGCGGCCGGGGCGCTTGTGCTCGCCCTGGCCGTCGCCGTCCCCGTGGGGATCTACTCCGCCCTTCATCAATACTCCGCCCTCGACTACGGCGCCACGCTGTTCACGTTCTTTGGGGTCAGCGTCCCGGTCTTCTGGTTCGGGATCATGCTGATCTATGTGTTTGGCGTGACGTGGCACCTGCTGCCGCCGGGCGGCATCAACAGCCCTGGGGTGGCGCCCGGGCTCCCCATGATCCTCGACCGGTTGCAGTACCTTCCGCTGCCTACTCTCGCGCTCGGCTTGGTGTTCATGGCGAGCTTCACGCGCTACACGCGGAGCAGCATGCTGGAAGTCGTTCGTCAGGATTTCGTTCGCACCGCGAAGGCGAAAGGGCTGCCCGGCCGGGTGGTCATCCGGCGCCACGCGCTGCGCAACGCCCTGATCCCGCTCGTGACGGTCCTCGGCGTCGCTATTCCCGGGGTCCTTGCGGGGGCCCCGCTCACCGAGACGGTATTTTCGTGGCCGGGGGTGGGCAAGCTGCTTGTCGACTCCACACTCGGCGGCGACTATGCCGTGGCGCAGGGGATCATCATGTTCATCTCCATCATGGTGGTCGCCGCCAACCTGCTGGTTGATGTCGCCTACGGCGTCCTGGATCCGCGGATCAGGTACGATTGATGGCGCGTCCCCTCTCGGCGGTGTCCTCGTCGATCTCTCCCGCATCGCGGCTCGAAGCCGTCAAGGGAGTCGGCCAGAGCTTCTGGGGGCTGGCCTGGCAGCGATTCCGCCATCACAAGGTGGCCCTTGGCGGCGCCGCGGTCGTCCTGGTACTCGTCCTGATCACACTGCTCGCCGGGGTGATCGCTCCTTACCGGTTCGAGGACATTGACCTCACGGCCCGGCTGCGGTCGCCGTCGTGGACGCACCTCCTCGGCACCGACACGATCGGCCACGACGTCTTCACCAGGCTCCTCTATGCAGGCCGGGTCTCCCTCCTTGTCGGTTTCTCGGCCGCCACGGTCGCGACCCTGGTCGGCATCGTGGTTGGGGCGACCGCGGGGTTCTATGGGGGGGTCGTGGACAACGTGCTGATGCGTATGACCGACGTGTGGCTCGCGCTCCCGGAACTGCCGATCCTGATCATCCTCTCGCGATACCTCGGCGGGTCGGTTGGCGGCATTGTCTTTGTGATCAGCCTCTTTGCCTGGCGGGGAGTCGCCCGGCTGGTGCGCGGAGAGGTCCTCAAGCTCAAGGGCCAGGAGTTCACCGACGCCGCCCGGGCGCTGGGTGCGACGGACATCCGGATCCTCGTTCGCCACCTCGTCCCCAACGCTCTGGCCCCCGTGATCGTGGCCGCGACCTTGATCGTCGGCGGGGCGATCCTGACGGAGGCGGCGCTCTCCTTCCTCGGGATCGGTATCCAGCCCCCCGTCCCGTCATGGGGGAATATGCTCCAGAACGCCCAGGACTTCATCCTGTCGGCCCCCCGGCTGGCGATCTACCCTGGGGTCATGATCTTCCTGACCGTGCTGTGCTTCAATTTCTTGGGCGATGGGCTCCGCGACGCGCTGGACCCAAGGCTCAAGCTGTAGCCGGAGGCGCCCGAACCCGGGGTGACCCGGGATGCCCCCCCCGGGCGATCTGACGCGCAAGGGGGGAGAGGATTTGGAAAGAGGCTGGTGGAATGGTCCGATTCCAAGCGCCGTCTCGCAACACGGTCGGGGCCGGTCCGGGGGAGGGGTAACGGGTGGCAGAGGCACTGCTGTCGGTCCGCAATCTGAAGACCCAATTCTTCACCGATGAAGGGGTCGTCCGGGCCGTCGACGGCCTCAGCTACGATCTCCATCGGGGCGAAACCCTGGGGATCGTAGGGGAGTCGGGGTGCGGCAAGAGCGTGCATGCCCTCTCGATCATGCGGCTGATCCCAACCCCACCCGGCAAGATCGTCGATGGACAGATCCTCTTTGAAGGGCGCGACCTCCTGAAGCTGTCCGACGAGGAGATGCGCAAGATCCGCGGCAACCGGATCGCGATGGTCTTCCAGGAGCCCATGACCTCGCTCAACCCCGTCCTGACGATCGGCGAACAGATCGCCGAGGCAGTGATGCTCCACCAGAGACTCGACAAGAAGGCCGCCTGGGTCCGCGCCGCCGAGATGCTCGATCGCGTCAAGATGCCCGACGCGCGCCAGCGGGTCAAGGACTATCCCCACCAGTTCTCCGGCGGGATGCGGCAGCGCGTGATGATCGCGATGGCCCTGTCCTGCAACCCCTCGGTGCTGCTCGCGGATGAGCCGACTACCGCCCTCGACGTGACGATTCAGGCGCAGATCATCGAGCTGATGCGGGAGTTGCAGCGCGAGTTCGGGACGTCGATCGTCATGATCACGCACAACCTCGGCGTGGTCGCGGAGATGTGCGACAACGTCGTCGTCATGTACGCGGGCCGGCCGGTCGAGGCCACGGATGTCAAGCAGACGTTCCATGAACCCAAACACCCCTACACCTGGGGGCTGCTGCACTCGGTGCCCAAGTTGTACGAGCGCCGGGACCGCCTGATCCCGATCGAAGGGCAACCGCCCAGCCTGATCGACCTTCCGCCGGGGTGCGCGTTCGCGCCCCGGTGCCCCTTTGTGATGGAGGTCTGCGTGCAGGCGGATCCGCCCGACTATCCCGTGGGAACCGGGCACACGGCCAAGTGCTACCTCTATTCCGACAAGGCCACCGAGAAAGAGAAGAAATCCGCCGAGGCGGCGGGGCTGGCGGCGTCCACGCGCACCGGCGCGGTGTAGGTCGACTCGGTCGCAGCGGGGGAGGGACGGATGGCGACGAACGGCGAGATCCTGCTCGAGGTACGCAACCTCCGCAAGTACTATCCGGTCACCAAAGGCTTTATCTTTCAGCGCCAGGTGGGGGCCGTCAAGGCGGTGGACGATCTCAGCTTCTTCATCCGTAAGGGCGAGACGCTGGGGTTGGTCGGCGAGTCGGGGTGCGGCAAGACGACCACCGGCCGGGTGATCCTCCGTCTGCAGGAGCCGACCCAGGGGGAGGCGCTGTTCGAAGGGCGGGACATCTTCAAGCTCCACAAGGAGGAGCTGCGCCGGCTGCGCCGGGATATGCAGATCATCTTCCAGGACCCGTACTCGTCGCTCAACCCCCGCATGACCGTCGGAGACATTATCGGCGAGCCGCTGGAGATCCACAACCTGGCCCGCGGCAAAGAGAAGGTCCGGCGCGTCCAGGAGCTCCTCGAGGTCGTCGGCCTGTCCCCGTATCATGCCAACCGATACCCGCACGAGTTCAGCGGCGGGCAGCGGCAGCGCATCGGGATTGCGCGGGCGCTGGCGGTGAACCCGAAGCTGATCATCGCCGACGAGCCGGTCTCGGCGCTCGACGTGAGCATCCAGGCCCAGGTGCTCAACCTGCTGGAGGAGCTCCAGAAGGAGTTCGGGCTGACCTACCTCTTCATCGCCCACGACCTCTCGGTCGTCAAGCACATCAGCGACCGGATCGCCGTGATGTATCTCGGAAAGATCGTCGAGCTGGCGGACACCGAGGAACTGTTCAGCAACCCCCAGCATCCCTACACCGAAGCGCTGCTCTCTGCGGTGCCGATCCCGAACCCGGAGATGCGCCGGGAGCGGATCATCCTGCCGGGCGACGTGCCCAGTCCGGTCAACCCGCCGGCGGGGTGCCGGTTCCACACCCGGTGCCTGTACGCTCAGGCCAGTTGCAAGGTCGATGAGCCGCCGTTCGCCGACATCGGCGGCGGGCACTTCCTCGCCTGCCCCATCCAGCCGTTCAAGACGCAGCGCAGCAAGGCGGCGGTGCTCCCGAGGCTGACCGTCAAGCAGTAGATGAACCGCCCGACACCCCCCTCCGTACCCTATACTGGAGAGGGGTGTCAAGTTTTCTCGAGGTCACGGGCCGATGCACGAACTCTTTTCGACGAGAAGGTGGTGATGAAATGGTGAAACATCGTGCAGGGGCGCTCCTCTTGGTGTGTCTATTACTGGTGCTCGCCTTCGGGACCGGCGCGCCGGTCACGGGTCAGTCCGTGAAGAATCCGGACACGTTCGTGACCCTGAGGAGCGGGGACCCGGAGAGTTTGGATCCCGCGTACCAGTACGATACGACCAGCTACGAGATCGTGTATCCCAACGTCTACGAGACCCTGATCGGGTACGACGGCAGTGTCTTGTCCAGTTACGTGCCGCGGCTGGCGACGCAGGTGCCGAGTCTGGCCAACGGGTTGATCAGCAAAGACGGCCTCACGTACACGTTCCCGGTCCGCAAAGGCGTCAAATTCCACGATGGGTCGACGATGACGCCGGAGGACGTGCGCTACTCGACGCTCCGGTTCATGCTGCAGGACCGTGATGGTGGGCCCTCGTGGCTCTTGCTGAGCCCGCTCGTCGGCAAGGAGAGCACGCGCGACAAGGGGAAGATCGATGTGAATTTCGAGGATGCGGCCCGGGCCGTCGCCGTTCAGGGCGACAACGTGATCTTCCACCTCAAGCGCCCCTACGGCGCGTTCCTCAGCATCATCGCGGCGTGGTCGTTTGTGATGCCCAAGGCGTGGGCGACAAAGAACGGCGACTGGGACGGCACCGCGGCGACCTGGCAGAAGTTCAACAACCCCAAGCTCCAAGATCGGTACGAGTTCGACCACATGGTCGGCACCGGACCGTTCAAGCTCCAGCAATGGGATCGCCAGGGCAAAGAGGTGACCCTCGTCCGGAACGACGCCTACTGGCGCGCGCCGGCGAAGCTTGCCCGGGTTGTGATCCGCAGCGTGTCCGAGTTCACCACCCGTCGACTTCAGCTGCAGCAGGGTGACGCCGACCTCATCACCGTCGACCGGCCACAGCAGAGTCAGGTGGCGGGGATGGCCGGGGTGGCGATCCGTGACGACTTGCCCCAACTCGTGATCCAGGTGCTGCAGTTCAACCTCAAGATCGATGCCAACGGCAACCCCGACGTCGGTTCCGGGAAGCTGGACGGCAACGGCATCCCGCCTGATTTCTTCTCCGACGTCCACGTCCGCAAGGCCTTCGCCTACGCCTTCGATTACCAGACGTTTATCCGCGACGGCTACCGGAGCAAGGCGATCCAGCCCAACGGCCCGATCATCCAGGGGTTGCTTGGATACGATTCCAGTCTGCCCAAGTACACGTTTGACAAAGCCAAGGCCACCGCGGAATTCAAGGAGGCGTGGGGCGGGAAGCTGTGGGATGCCGGGTTCAAGTTCACCACGACCTTTAACACGGGCAATACGGTTCGTGAAGTGGGGGCGCGGCTCATCAAAGATGTGGTGGAGTCGCTGAACCCCAAGTTCAAGATCGATATCCGCAATCTGCAGTGGTCGTCCTTCCTTCAGGCCACGAATCAGCACAAGGGAACCCTCTACGCGTTGGGCTGGGCGGTCGACTATCCGGACCCCGACGACTTCGCCCAGCCGTTCCTCTCCAGCAAGGGCGACTACCCTCAACGGAACAGCTACAACAATCCCGAGGCCGACAAGCTGGTCCAGGAGGGCGCGGCCACGGCCGATCCCGCCAAGCGCAAGGAAATCTACAAGAAGCTGACCCAGATCGCTTACAACGACGTGCCGGGGATCTACGCCGCCCAGCCCACGGCGTTCAAGGTGATGCGGTCGTGGGTGCACGGATGGTACTGGAACACCGTCTACGGCGGGGAGGATTACTACCCGCTCTCGAAGCGGTAAGCGTGGTGGGAGCGGGCCGGCCCGGCTGGGCCGGCCCGCTCTAGTGTATATGACGTCTAGAACATGACCGCGTTCATTATCCGGCGGCTTCTGCTCCTCCCGCTGGTCGGCATCGGCGTTTCGATGCTCATCTTCGCGCTGCTGCAGTTTCTGACGCCGGCGATGCGGGCAAGCCTCTACATTCACGATCCCAAGCAGCTCAACGCACTCCCGGACATCATCACGAAGTATCATCTGGACCAACCGGTCTACGTGCAGTACTGGGACTGGCTCCGCCAGGTGCTGCACGGGGACCTGGGGTGGTCCGAGACCGCTCGTGAGCCGGTGGCCGACGCCATCCGGGGGTTCTTCCCCGCGACC
>DASSXJ010000073.1 GCA_035703895.1 bacterium
TTGATCTCCTGTTGGCAGGTGCCGCCATCCGTGCGGGTGCGGAACTCTGGTCATTGCCCGACGATCATTACAAGGACATCCAGTCTCTGCTCAAGCGCGGCGAGGTCAAGGTCGCAGGGGCTTTCCGAATTCGCTGGCTGCGTAACATCTGAGATCGGGGCGCCGGGAGCTGAAGCTCGGTTCCGAGGCTCTTACAATGTCCGAGCGGGCTGATCGAGCATACCATCTGAGTTTGCGTGCAGGATAACAGAGAGATATTGAGATGTCAAGATATACATATGTTCGAACGGGGAAGAATGGGGAAAAATGCTCGGAAGAAGGACTTGGGTGGTCCCCGGGGTCACTAACCCTTCCGTATCGCCAGAGGTTCACCGAGTCCGTAGGACCACGCGAGGATCTCTATCGGGTGTACCGATGGGAGCCCGGTTCCATGGACAATCTGCCAGCGACAGGTCTCGCTGTCGCATACGCTCAAGCGGGCCCCGCTTTGCTGCACTCGGTCAAACAACGGCTGCCCGACCGCCATTCCGATGGCGTACTTCTCCTTTTTCAACCCATACGTCCCAGCGATCCCGCAACAGGGATGCTCGCTCTCGATAACCGTCAAACCTGGAATCAGGCGCATGAGATCAGCCGCCGGGTGGCCGACCCGGTGCGCGTTCAGCTGGCAGGGAGCATGGTACAAGACGGACAGCTCGAGGGGCCGAAACGCCGTATCCAATGCTCCGGCCTCGTGAAGACGGACGAGGTATTCGCAGATATCGCTGGTGGAGGCCGCGACGAGGCGCCCCGCGTCGGAGTCCGCTTCCAGCAGGTCAGGCGCCTCCTCTTTGAGCGTCAGCGTGCAGCTCGTCGACGTCCCGACGATCTCGCACCCGGCCTCTGCAAGCGGGGCGAGTGTGCGGAGGTTCCCATCGTAATACCGGCGGGCCGCGTCGAACTCCCCGTTGGAGAGCATCGGCAGCGAGCAGCAGTTCTGGGGCGGTATCACGACTTCCATACCGTTCCGTTCGAGCACTGCCACGGCGGCCCGTCCGATCCACGGTTCGTAATAGCGCGTGGCGCAGCCGTGAAAATAGACGACGCGTCGGCGCGGATTGGAGGCGGGGGACCACTTGCTGCGGACCGGTCCGGGAAACGTGTGCAGCGAAAAGCGCGGCAGCGGGGCGCGCCGGTCGATGCCGAGCCACGCGTCCGCGAGCCAGCGGGAGATCGGGTTATGCAGCAGGTAGTTGGCCAACGGCGCGACGGGATGGGCGAGTCGACCGAGCAACTCGGAGCGGCCCAGCAGCCGGTTCCGCAGGGGCACCCCGCCCCGATCACGATACATCCTGGCCCGCGCCTTGGCATTCAGCTCGGCGATCCTCACGCCCGCTGGGCAGACGAGGTTGCACACCCGACAGCCGCTGCAGTAGTCCACCGAGGCGTCCGGAGACGGGCCCCGCGGCGATCGAAACCGCTGGGCCTGGGGGCCGGCGTACTTCGGGCCGGGAAAGAGATCCGTGACCTTGGCCGGCGGACAGTAGGACACACAGATGTTGCACTTGATGCACGCGTCGAGGCTGAGCTCAACGTCCGTCATCTCGAAGCCTCCGCGTCCGCCTGAGCGGCTGGGCGCGTGCGTTCTGTGGCCGCTTGCGCGGCCCGGTAGCCGGTCGCCAGGGCCACCCCCTCATGCGACTTCTCCCGCCATTCGTCGGCGCCGGCCAGGACGGCGCCGGCCGCATAGACGTTTCGAAACGCGACGTCACCCCGTGGACCGACGGGCTGCATGCGCTCGTTGACGAGCACTCCCGACTGGAAGATGGGGTGGCCTTGATGCGCAAGGGCCTGGGGCGAAAACCACGCCCCGCGAGCCACCGGAGCGTGTACGGGCAGCCCGAGGGCGGCCTCCCGCACCGCCCCGTCCGCGCCTGCCACGATTCCTCCACCGAGGATCCCTCCGGTTGCGAGGATGAAGGCCCCGGCGGTCTGACGCTGCGTCCGCGCCGCGGCCTCGGAGCCGATGCCCAACAACCGGTTCCCCTCCGCAAACCTCTGGACGACCTCCGATCCAATGATGACGCGGACACCGAGGGCTGCCAAGCGCCTGCGCAAGGCCTCGAACAGCCGGATTCCAGGAACAGAGGGCGGCAGTGTGGGGATCTCGAACACGGCCGACCCGAGCGCCTTTCCGACCTCGTCCACAACCTCCCTGTGCCGGTTCATGCCGAGCACGGCCGGAAAGCCAATGCGGTCAAATCCCCGCGCAACGGGTATCACAGCGCGGATCAGCTCATCGCGCACCGGCCGGTCCTCGAGCATCGCCGCCAGGGTCGCGGTGGTCTGGGGGTTGCGGGCGCGAATAGCGGGGACCTCCACAATCGCCCGATCGGCCTCGCAGCCCTGCGCGCGCAGGTTCGCCGCGATATACGCGCCGTAGAAGTCGCGGAGGCCGCCGATCCCCACGATCAGCGTCCTTCCGGCGGCCACGCGTGTTCCTTCGAGCATCGCATGGGGGACGAGGCAGGTCGGGCGGCGTGAACCCGACGGGGTGGTCGCGAGGAGATTCCGGTCCAGCGACCCCGCATAAGGGATCCCTTCGGCGGTGGCGGCGCGCTGGAAAGCGAGGAGCGCTTCATCCAGGGCGCGAAGCCCTGCGCGGGCATACGGGTGACCGGGGAGGGCGGACGCAAGGGCGCCGACGGCGGCCCGTGGATCCCGGACAGGCTGAGGCGATCCGGGCGGCCAGTAGCCGAGGATGTCCACCCAGCCGGCTGCCCAGTGCGTGGTCCCGATCCCCTTCGCCAGGATCGCGGTCTTGGCCCCGGCTGAAGCGGCGTGCAGCGCGGCGGTCAGCCCGGCCGGCCCGGCCCCGATGACGAGGATGTCACAGATCACGCCGGGTCGCGTCCCGCCGGAGCTCGCTGCGATTCGGGTGGACCGGAGTCTTCCTGGAAGTAGAAGTCTGTGAGCGGACTCTTCCGCCCGCCTGTTTCAAGATGATCGGCGTTCATGATCCCCAGGTAGATCAGCTCATCCAGCCGCGCCTGGTGGAGCTGTGCACCCCAGAGGATGGCCTGGAGCCCCTTCCAGCGTTCTTGCAGGAAGTCGAGCAAGGCCAGGTTCGTCTCGCGGACATCGGGCTTGCGGCGTTCTTGGA
Source organism: bacterium (assembly GCA_035703895.1). Taxonomy (NCBI): domain Bacteria; species bacterium. Next base: position 3,143 of record DASSXJ010000073.1, read on the forward strand.
GAAGCCCCGCGGCCCGGTACGTGCAGAAACCACCCTGGCAGGGTCCCATCCCAAGCCGCACGTCGCGGCGCACATCATCGAGCGTCACGGCACCCGCGTCCACGGCCCGCTCCACGCGATCTTGAGTGACGAGCTCGCACTCACACAGCAGCTCGGCCGTGTGGTGCGCTGACTCGATGTCGGCAAGCGGAGCGCCGAGCGTGTAGTACTTCCCTTCCTGAGGCTCAGGCAGGGCTTCAAGGTGCGTCCGGCAGGGGCGTTCGACACCCAGTTTTCGGCAGATCGCGTCCAGAGTCACCTCGGCCATCTGCCGGTACGTGGTCCATTTCCCGCCGGTGATCGTGACGAAACCCCGCATGGCGTCCCGGGACTCGTGATCGAGCAGCGCATACGTCCGGCTGACGTCGCGCGTGTCGCTCGTCGCTTGCTCGGAGTATAGGGGGCGAACGCCCGCCCACGCCCGCAGGACGCGAGCACCTGCCAGGCCCGGGACCAGCTTCTCCCCTTCTTCAAGCAAGAGCGTGACCTCCCACGGTTCGATCCCATAGCGCTCCGGATCAGGCACCTTGTGATCGGTCGTGCCGATCACGCACACGGTGCGGATCGGCACGAGGATGTCGCCGTCAGCGGGTAGTTTGCACCGGTTGAGAACGGTATTCACCAACCGGTGGTTCATCGCGACCATCACGCCTTTGGCGGGAATGACGTTCACCTCGCACCCCGCCAGGCGGGCAATGCGACCGGCCCACGCTCCGGCCGCGTTCACGATGACCGCCGCCTCGACCTCGATCTCCTCATCCCGCACCAGGTCGCGGATTCGCGCGCCCCAAACGACGCCGTCGCGCAGCAGGAGCGCCGTCACTTCATGATAGATGCGGATCTCGGCGCCGTAGGCGCGCGCAGACTCGGCGTTGGCGTGCGTGGCGAGAAACGAGTCCGCCGCCCCATCGGGGAGTGCGAAGGCGCGCTGGATCTTCGGGTTCAGGCGTGGCTCGAGGTGGAGGGCGGCGGCGACGGGCATCTCCTCACACGGGACCCCGCACGCAGCGCAGGCGGCCCGAAACTGGTCGCCGTAGGCCGGGTCGTCCCAGGGGGTGATGACAAAGAGTCCGCCGGTATCTTCGATGCTGTGGGGCATGATACGGCGGAGGATGCGGTTTTCCGCGATGCACTCTTTGGCCGATTCCGGGTCCTTCACGACGTACCGTCCGCCGGAGTGCAGCAGGCCGTGGTACCGGCCGGTCGTCCCGTGTGTCAGGTCGCGTTTCTCCACCAGGACGGTCCGGAATCCGCGCATCGCGGCGTCGCGGGCGACACCGGTGCCGGTGGACCCGCCGCCGATCACCAGTACATCAGTCTCTAGCCGCTGCACGACCCCTCCGGCCCCGCCGAAGACTGCTCATGCATTATATACAATACGGCCGGTCCGGTCGCTGCGCCGAGGGCGTGGCTACGCCTCCACCCAGTCGAAGGTCCGGGTGACCGCCCTGAGCCATCCCCGGTACAGCTTGTCCTGCACGTCCGCGGGCATCTGGGGCCGCCACTCCTTGTCCTTCGCCCAGTTCGCCCGGAGATCGTCGACCTTCGACCACAGCCCGGTCGCCAGCCCCGCGGCGTACGCCGCCCCTAACGAGGTCGTCTCAGAGACCTTCGGCCGGAGCACGGGCACCCCAAGGATGTCCGCCTGGAACTGCATGAGGAGGTCGTTGTAGACCATTCCCCCGTCCACTTTAAGGGAGGTGAGCGTTACCCCGGAGTCCTTGTTCATCGCGTCGAGGATCTCCCGCGTTTGGTAGGCGGTGGCTTCGAGCGCCGCGCGCGCGAGGTGACCCTTGTTCACGTACCGCGTCAGCCCGACGACCACGCCCCTGGCGTCGCTTTTCCAGTACGGAGCAAATAGGCCGGAGAACGCAGGGACAAAGTAGATGCCGCCATTGTCGTCTACCGTTTTGGCGAGAGCCTCCACATCGGCCGACTTCGCGATCATGCCGAGGTTGTCGCGCAACCATTGCACGAGGGCTCCGGTGATCGCGACGGAACCCTCCAGCGCGTACACCGGCCTCTGCGCCCCGATTCTGTACCCGAGCGTGGTCAAGAGGCCGTGTCGCGACTGCACGGCCTTTTCGCCTGTGTTGAGCAGCATGAAGTTGCCGGTGCCATACGTATTCTTGGCTTCTCCAACGCCGAAGCAGGTCTGGCCAAACAGGGCCGCTTGCTGATCCCCCAAGTCGCCCGCCACGGGGACGCCGTCGAGGTCGCCCTTCGCCGTGGCGTACACCTCGCTGGACGGCCGGATCTGGGGCAACATCGCCCTGGGTACCCCCATGATGTTGAGGATCTCGGCGTCCCAGTCCAGGGTCTCCAGGTTCATCAACATGGTTCGGCTGGCATTGGTGACGTCCGTAACGTGCACCCCTCCGTTCGGGCCGCCTGTCAGCCACCAGATCACCCATGTGTCGAGGGTGCCGAAGATGGCGTCGCCTCGCTCCGCCGCCGCGCGTACTCCCCTGACGTTGTCCATGATCCACTTGATCTTGGGGCCCGAGAAATAGGTGGCCAGCGGGAGCCCGGTCTTCGCTCGAAAGCGATCTTGGCCACCACCCGTGGACAATTCGTTGCAGATCGCGTCGGTACGCGTATCCTGCCAGACGATGGCGTTGTGGACGGGGGTTCCGGTTTTGCGGTCCCAGACCACCGCGGTCTCGCGCTGGTTCGTCACGCCCACTCCGGCAAGGTCGCGTGGGTTGACTTTTCCCTTCGCCAGCGCGCCTTTGATGACGTCTTGGGTCCGCTGCCAAATTTCCTTGGGGTCGTGCTCAACCCACCCGGGCTTAGGATAAATCTGCTCATGCTCCTTCTGGTCGACCGCGACCACGTCGCCATTTTGGTTGAAGATCATGAAGCGTGTGCTTGTGGTCCCCTGATCCACCGCGGCTGCGTACTTCGCCATGGCTCCGCCTCCCATTCAACAGGCTTGCCGCGAGCAGGCAATCAGGAACGGCGGGACGGCGCTGCGAACGCAGCGGGCAGCGGGACTTCGGCCATCACCTTGGCGCCGAAGTTGGCGACGATGGCCAGAACTCCGAGAACGAAGCGAAGAGGGAACCTTCGACTTGGCGGGATGAGCCGCTGCTAGCCGATTCCCAATGCCTTGGCCGCCCGCTTCACGTCGCGAGGCTTCACCCAGAGAATGGCCCCGAACCGGCCGGACACGGCGGAGGTCGCGCTCATCGCCGTCAGGTTGATCTTCGCATCACCGAGCTGGGCGAAATGGTCAGCGAGCGCTCCCACTCGGTCCTCTCCTTCGATGATGAACGCCTTCTTCGGGCCAACCACCTTCCACTTGGCCGCCTTGGCCGCGGCCTTGAACGCATTGGGGTTCGTGGGCACGACGTCCACCTGCGTCCGCCTCCCGGCCGGGAACGCATGCAGGACCAACAAGTTCACACCGGCATCCTTGAGGTGCTGCAGGATCCGCGCGCCCTCCCCCGGACGGTCGCTCGCTTCAATGTAGAAGTAGTCAACCAGCCGGATTGTGTCCGCCATTGGTTATCCCCCCTCTGACCCTCACCTAGATTCCTCCTGCCGTCAGCATTCTCAAGACGTCGGGCAGCGCGCGCTCGAGCGCGATGTGCAGCACCTGGGTCGCAAGTTGGGGGCGGCTGACCCCAATCGTGATATCCGCCGACTGGCGGATCTCCCCCACCACCCGCGCCTGGGCTTCATCAAACACCTGGACGACGACATTGACGAGAGCGGTCGCTACGCTCCCGTCGTCCGGGACGGGCACGCTGCCTCCGCCGCCCGATTCGACCTGCAGCAACGGGATCCATCCCACCACCAGGCGGTCCGCGGCCACCGCGCGGGCAAGCGCGCGAAGACGATCGAAGTGGAGCACGTCGGGTTCCTGCCAGCGCATCGCCCCTTCAGCCTGCTGCATCGTCGGGCGCGGAATGACCTCGACCCGGCCCGCCGGCGTCCGCGCCAGGAGCGCCGACAGCTCGTCGGCGGCCAAGCGCTCGGGGAAGACCCCCGAGAATGCGCCCAGAGGGGTCGGGGCATAGAAATCCACGACCCCCACCTTGATCACTTGAGCTGCTGCTCGCGGGAGGGGGATCGCCACCAGGGTGACGGACAGCAAGGGAACCGCCACGATCACACGCACCAGACGGCGCGCCACGCTCATGGCGCGACCGTTCTTCGATCGCGCGGAGGGTTCCTGCTGGGAACGGCCCACCGGCCCCGTCGAGGGGGTGGTATAATCGCCGGGAAAACTCCTCGTTCTGACATCGTGGGAGCGTCATGCTCAGTCAGCGGTTCTGGAGTTACATCCGTCGGCACCGGCGGTCGTATCTGCGGGGCTATGCCGCGGTCCTGGCGTCGATCCTGGTGGCGCAGCTGTCTCCGTGGGCGCTCAAGCTGGCGATCGATGGGATCCGGCAAGGCGTGGGGGGCGTCACGCTGCTCGGGTTCGCGGCCGCGCTGGTCGTCCTGGCACTCATCGAGGCGGCCTTTAACTACACCATGCGCCTCGCCATCCTCGGCGCCGCCCTCGAGATCGAGGCCGAACTCCGCCGGGATTACTTCGCCCACCTGCAGCGCATGCACCTGGGATTCTTCCACGGCGCCCGCACCGGTGACCTGATGGCCCGCGCCGTCAACGACATCCGCGCGGTACAGCGGTTCGCCGGAATCGGCCTGATGCGGTCGTGTCACACCACGATCATGCTCATCGTCTCCGTCGCGTTTATGCTCGCGATCGACGTGCGGCTCACCCTGTGGACGATGACGATCCTTCCTCTGGTGACCGTCTTGTTCATCGCCCTCGGGCGCGAGATTCACCGGCGGTTCGACCGGGTGCAGGAACAATTCAGCGCGCTGTCGGCTCGGGCGCAGGAGAACTTCAGCGGGATCCGCGTCGTGAAGGCGTTCGCCCAGGAGGACGCTGAAACGGCCGAGTTTCGTACGGAAAACGAGAAGGTCGTCACCACGAACCTCCTGCTGGCCCGGATCCAGGGCGCGCTGTGGCCGGCGATTGGGCTCATCCTCGGCGTCGCCTCGGTGGTGCTGCTGTGGCAGGGCGGCACAGACGTCATCCGCGGCCGGATCACGCTGGGCCAGATGGTTCAATTTTCTTATTATCTCGCCAGGTTGAGCTTCCCCATGATCGCCCTCGGTTGGGTGACGAACCTCTGGCAGCAGGGGCGGGCCTCTATGGACCGCCTCGACGAGATCTTCGACCGGCGGCCGCAGATCAGCGACCCGCCCGACCCGGTCGTCCTCGAACCGGTATCGGGGCGGATCGAGTTCAAGGATGTCACGTTCGCCTACAACGGCGCCCCGGTACTTCACGGCATCACGCTGACCATCCCCGCGGGGAGCACCGTGGCGATCGTCGGCCCGACCGGATCGGGGAAGAGCACGCTGGTGCACTTGATCCCGCGCCTGTTCGACGCCACCGAGGGTGAGGTGCTGGTCGACGGACACGATGTCCGGCGGGTGTCGCTCGGCTCGTTGCGGCGATCGATCGGGATCGTCCCGCAGGACACGTTCCTGTTCTCGGATACTCTGGCCGAGAACATCGCCCTCGGCGCGGACCACGGGAACGGCGCGGATGGACGCGCCATTGCCGAGGTCGCAGCGATCTCGCGAATCGCGCAGGACGTGGAGGAGTTCCCTCACAAGTATGACACGGTCGTCGGTGAACGGGGCGTCACGCTGTCCGGCGGCCAAAAACAACGGACGGCGATCGCCCGGGCCCTGATCCGCGAACCAAAGATCTTGATCCTCGACGATGCCCTGAGTTCCGTGGATGCGAGCACGGAGCGGGAGATCCTGGCCGGCCTCCGCCGAACCCAGGCGTCGCGGACGAGCATTGTGATCTCACACAGGATCTCCACGATCCAAGACGCGGACCTGATCGTGGTGCTGGACGACGGACGGATCGTCCAGCAGGGGACCCATGTCTCCCTCCTCGCCCGGGGCGGCCTCTACGCCGACCTCTACGAGAAACAACTGCTCCGCGACGCGTTGGAAGCGGAGGATCCTCCTCCCCCATGAGCACCGTCTTCCAAGAGGACGAGATCCTCGGTAGGACGTACGACGCCCGGTTGATCCGACGGCTCCTCGGCTACATACGCCCCTACCGCACGACGACGGCCATGGCCATCGCCCTGCTGCTTGTCGCCTCGCTCACCGATCTCGTCGGGCCTTTGCTGTACCGTGTCGCGATCGACCGGTATATCGTCCCCGGAGCCCGAGGCGGGCCGGTGGCGGCGGATCTGCGCGGTGTAGGCGGGGTGGCGGCCGTCTACCTCCTGGTCCTCGGCATCGGGTTTGCGACACGCTGGCTTCAGACGTACCTGATGCAGTTCGTCGGACAACGCGCGATGTACGATCTGCGGATGCACATCTTCGAGCACATTCAGCGGTTGCCGATGGCGTTTTTCTCAAGAACGCCGGTCGGCCGGCTGGTCACGCGGATCACCAACGACGTGGACGCGCTCAACGAACTCATCACCTCCGGGGTCGTCGCCATCTTCGGAGACATCGCCACCCTGTTCGGCATCGTGGGGGTGATGCTCTGGATGGACTGGCGGCTCGCCCTGGTCGTATTCACCGTCCTCCCGCTCGTATACTGGGTCACAGACCGGTTCCGGGTGCGGGCGCGGGAAGCGTACCGGGCGGCGCGGACCCGCCTGGCCCGCATCAACGCGTACCTCAACGAGCAGATCATGGGGATGAGCGTCGTGCAGCTGTTCACCCGGGAGCGACGGAGCCTCGAGCGCTTTGAGACCCTCAACAACGAGTATCTGGCCGCGAGCCTCGATGCCACCAGGAATTTCTCCCAGTTCTACCCTGCGATCCAGGTGCTGGGCACCCTCGCGGTCGCCCTGCTGCTCTGGTACGGCGGGGGCCAGGTTGTTCAGCGGGCCGTCACCCTCGGGGTCCTGGTCGCCGCGCTCCAGTACGCGGACCGGTTCTTCGAGCCGATCAGAGACATCTCAGACAAGTTCAACATCTTCCAAGCCGCGATGGCCTCCTCCGAGCGAATCTTCCGGCTCATTGACGAACCCGTCACCCTTCAAGATCCCCCCGTCCCGGTGATGCTGCCACGGGTGCGGGGCCGGATCGAGTTCCGCGACGTGTGGTTCGCCTATGAGGAGGACGAGGGATGGGTGCTCCGGGGGGTCTCGTTCGCCATCGAACCCGGGCAGCGGGTGGCGGTTGTCGGTCACACAGGCGCCGGGAAGACATCCATCATCAACCTGTTGATGCGATTCTACGACCCGCAGCGGGGACAGGTGCTGATCGACGGCGTGGACGTCCGCCAGGTCCGCCAGCAGGACCTCCGCCGCCACGTCGGCCTCGTGCTCCAGGATGTCTTCCTCTTCTCGGGGACGGTCGAGCGCAACATCCGGCTGGGCGACCGCGAGATCACCGAGGAACAGATCCGGCAGGCGGCCAGGTACGTCGGAGCCGCCCGGTTCATCGATGGTCTCCCGGACGGCTATCGGACCGAGGTGCAGGAACGCGGCGCCCGCCTCTCCGTGGGACAAAAACAGTTGATCGCATTTGCCCGCGCGATCGCGCACAACCCGGAGGTCGTGCTCGTCCTCGACGAGGCGACGAGCAGCGTGGACGCGGAGACGGAACGGCTGATCCAAGGGGCGATGGCCAACGTGCTGCGGGGCCGCACCTCGATCATCATCGCCCACCGGCTCTCGACAATCCAGCATGCCGACCGTATCATCGTGCTGCACAAGGGACGGATCGCCGAGCAGGGAACCCACCGGGAGCTGCTCGCGCGCGGCGACATCTACGCCAAGCTGTATCTGCTGCAGTACAAGGATCAGGAGGGAGCCGGCCAGGTCGCCGCGGACTCCCTCGGCGGGCCTCACGGATCTTCCTGACCCAGCGGCCCCCCGGCACGCCGCCACCGGAGAGAGGCGTCGCGTGAGGCCGGATCGAATGAATCGGCAACCGGCGCGGCGGGACCCAGTCCGTGCCGCGGTCCCATTCCCGCATCGGCACAGGGAGGCAACCGAGATGGCTGTGAGCCCGCTCGCCGACAAGACATGTGTCCCCTGCCTGGGCGGGACGCCTCCGCTGACCGCGGCTGAGATAGCCCCGTTGCTGGCCCAGGTGGAGGGATGGACGGTCGAGGCCAACAAGAAACTCCACAAGTCCTTCCGGTTCAAGAACTTCGTGCAGGCGGTCGAGTTCGTCAACGCTGTGACTCAGGTCGCGGAGCACGAAGGACATCATCCCGACCTCTACGTCCGCTGGGGAGAGGTCCGGGTCTCCCTGTGGACGCACAAGATCGACGGTCTCACGGAGAGCGATTTTGTCATGGCGGCCAAAATCGACCGCGCGTACACGAGCCGTCCGACGGCGTAGCCTGGGGGGAAGGTCATGAAGCTGGTCACGTTCGAGCACGGGGGAGAAGCGCGGGTCGGCACGCTCGGGGAGACCGACGTCGTCGACCTCCGTGCCGCGTGGGGAAAGGGCGATACCGCCCCCTCCTCCCTCGTCTCGCTGCTGCAGGGAGGGTCCGCCGCGATTGCCCGGGCCCGCGCGGCCGCCGAGGCGGCGCCGGCTGCGGCGCGGCGTCCCCTGGCCTCGGTTCGGCTGCTCTCCCCGCTGCCGCGACCCTCCAAGGTCGTGTGCGTCGGTCTCAACTACCGGGACCATGCCGAAGAAACCGGCCAGCCCATTCCCAAAGTCCCGATCTTCTTCACGAAAGCGGTCACCTCCGTGATCGGTCCGGGCGCGCCGATTGTGCTTCCCCTCGACTCCGAGCAGGTGGACTACGAAGCGGAGCTGGCCGTCGTGATCGGCGCGCGCTGCCGCCGCGTCAGCCGCGATGCGGCCCGGGATGCCATCGCAGGCTACACGATCATGAACGACGTGAGCGCCCGAGACTGGCAGTTCCGCACGAGCCAGTGGTTCATCGGGAAGACCTTCGACACGTTCGCCCCGATGGGCCCGGCCGTGGTGACCGGCGACGAGGTCGGCGATCCGCACGTCCTCGACGTCTCCCTCCGGTTGAACGGGACGGAGATGCAGCGGTCGAACACCCGCCACCTGATCTTCGGCGTGCCCGACCTCATCGTCGAACTCTCCCGGGCGATGACGCTCGAACCGGGTGATGTCATCGCCACCGGAACTCCAGGCGGAGTCGGGTTTATCCGGAAGCCGCCGGTGTTCCTCAAGCCCGGCGATCGGGTCGAGATCTCGATCGCCAGGGTCGGGACGCTCACCAACCCGGTCGCCGCCGAAGGGCGGGCGTAACTTCTAGATCCCGAACGGCAGCGCGAACGTCGGCGGGGTGGCGTGCCGCTCTCGCCGCGGGGGGGCCAGCCGGGTGCGGAACCATCTCACCAGGTCCACGAGTTGGGCGGCGGCGTAGTCGAACGCGCGCTGGCCTTTCAGCGTCGAGGCCTGCTCCGGTTGACCGATCACCCCAGTCGGCGTATAGGTGGACGTCCACTCGATCAGCGTGGCAATCGAAGACCCGGTGAGGTCGCTGAAGTGCCACCGGTCCTCGCCCGGGAGCGACTTGTACTCGGCCAGGTTGTCCTTGATCTTGTCCGTCTGGACGTGATCCGCGTCCACGTGAAGATACATGGAGGTCTCCAGCTCGCACGCGTGCGCGCATCCGCCCGGGATCACCGAGGTGCGCAGCTCCTTGTTCCAGTACTCGCCCAGGAGCTGCCACCAGGAGAGCGTGACGCACAGTGCGTCCGTCTGCATGATGGTCTGCCGGCCGGCCTGCTCGACCAGATGGTGATTGGACCCGTGGCCGTTCAGGATGATGATGCGCTTGAATCCGTGGTAGGCCACCGATCGGGTGATGTCTACCAGGTACTTGATGAACGTGCTCGGCTCGATGTTGATCGTCCCCGGGAAATCCTGGACGTGGTGGGTGTAGCCATACGGCACCGACGGCATCACCAGCATGTCCAGGGGTGAACGCCTGCCGGCTTCGTACGCGACGGAGGACGCCAGCTTGAAGTCGGTGTCGAGGGGGAGATGCGGCCCGTGCTGCTCGGTGGCGCCCACCGGCAGCACGACGACCTTCTTCATGGCGACGGCCTCATTGATTTCGGGCCAGGTCAGCAAATCATACCGGTATTGCTGTGCAACGGACTCAGGCATCCTTGGTTCCTCCCCGTTCTGGAATGGACTGCGAGCGAGTCTCAGGGTGACCCGGTGAGCTCGGCGTGCGCTGAGCGGAGGACTTCCACGCCCGCCTCGATCACGCGGCCGACCTCTCCCCGTTCGATGTTCGTGTTGGTGATCCCATACGCCCAGCGATAGCGGTCCTGGTCGAGCGCGGCCTCGAGCGGTACATCGCGAACCAGATTGAACTCGTCGGTCCCCGGCAGGTACCCGAGGTAGTCGTTACAGTACCCAAGCACCCCCGTTGTGCGAAATGGGCTTCGATCGCGGATCCGCTGCCCGCATTGGTTGAAGAGTTCGAAGGGATTCCCCACAAGCGCGCAATCGCCCACGGCGATCGTCTGCAGTTCCACCTCGATTGGGACGTCTCGATGCCGCACCATGTCCCCGTACATCGCGACCGCTCCCTTTTGGTACATGAGCGGGAACCGCTGCGCCGAGTTCATCGTGTGGAGATCGTCGGCCCAAATCTCCGGGTAGTTCGGCTCCGCCAGGTCCGCCAGCCGGGCCTCGAGGGCCAGGACCTGCTCGTCCGGCCAGGGGAGCCGGCGCCGGCGGACCGCGAGCCGTTTGACGCCCGAGGCAACCTTCGAAGCGCCCAACGTCTCGATATCGGGGAGCACGGCCAGCACCCGCTCGGCCAGCGCCTTCCCCAAACGGTCGCGGTGCTCATAGGTTTGCGGCAGGGCATCGGGATTGCCGAACCAGTAGTTCCAGGGACCGACATCGCCCGCGCATCCCTGGACGAACAGACACATCGCTCCCGACGCCGCTTCCACGGCGGTTCGGAACGGACCGGGAAACTCCGCGTGCCACAGCAGGGTGTGGCCCGCCAGCGTGATCGGATGGCAGGCAAACCCCGCGACGACCGCGAGGGGACGCCCGTCCTCGCGGTCAATGCGCAGGACGACCACGGTGTCATCGACAGGCTGCTCGTGGAGAACCCGGTTGATCGAGAGCCCCGGCGCCCGAGTGCTCCCCGCGCCCAGCCGAACGGGCCGGCGGTGATAGTGCGCGCCGTAGACGGTGCCGGCGATCAGATCGGGCAGCGCCGCGGCGTACCGCTCGAACCCCGACGCGGGATGACCGCCGGCGGCCCGGGGAAGACTCGGGGCACCGTGATTGTGCGACGCGTTGAGGAGGATGGCCTCGGCCGGGATCCCGGTCAATGCGTGAGCGCGGGTCCGCACGGCATCCGTGAGGTCGCGGCTCGCGAAGGCGAGGTCCATCGTCACGAGCGCGACCGTTCGGCGGCCGTCGTCGAGCACGAGCGCCTGCGCCAGCATCGGCTCACGGCGGCCGACCGCCCGTCCGGTGCGGAGGCGCCACAACCCATGCGGCAGCCCGTACGGCGGCGTGATGTCGGCCTGCGCGACCCCGGCCCGGAGCACGCTCCGCCTCACAGCAGATCCTCGCGGCGGCACGGCTGTCCGATCACGACGAGGCAGTCCCCCTGCTGCGTGGCCGCGATGGCGCGGACGGTGCAGACGATCCCCGAGGTCTTGGCTGCGACCTCCGACGGCGCCCGGTCGGGCCGTTCTACAAAATGCAGACGGCCCACGACCTGGCCCATCTCGACCGACTGCCCGAGCTCGACGAGGGTCTCGAAGAGACCGCTCTCCGGCGCGAGGAGATAATCGTCGACCTCCAACGCCTTGAGGATCATGGCCTCCGGCAGACCAAGCGAAGCGCGCGTCTCGACCCGGCCCGCGAGCACACCCGCGTGCCGGAGGAAGTTCCGAAGACCGCGCTCCGCCAGCCGGTGGATCCCCGCCGTGACGTGGCCGCCCCCTCCGAGCTCTGTCCCCACGACCACCTTTCCCTGGCGCTCGGCCTCGTCCACCAGCAACCCGCCGCCGGCGATGTTGATGTAGACGAAGTGGTAATCGGTGTTCCATGCCAGCATCGCCGCGAGCATCGCCGCACGCTGGTCCCGGTTCTCCACGAGATGGATCTCCGACCACGGGAGGCAAAGCATCGACCGGCCGCCGCTGTGGATGTCGCAGACGACGTCCGCGATCGGGAAGAGGACGCGGGTCAGGTAATCGGCGAGTTGCCGGTCGAGCGCGCCTGAGGGCGAGCCGGGAAAACTCCGGTTGAGGTTGGCCCCGCTCGGCCAGAGCCGCGTGTAGGCGCGCGACGCTTCCGGGGAAAGACAGGGCAGGATGATCAGCCGGCCCTGCACGTCCTCCGGCCGCGTATCCCTGGCGAGATTGAGGGCCGCGATCTGGCCCTCCGGTTCGTCCCCATGCACGCCGCCCGTGACGAGCACGGTGGGCCCGCGGGCGCCGGCGATGCAGATCAGGGGGAGGTACAGGTTCGACCATCCGCTCTCGTTGGTCGAGCGGGGTATCTGGAGCTGGCCGACCTGCTTGCCGGGCCTGCCGTAGTCGACGGTAGAAATCACCGGAGACAGGCCCACGATGCCCTACGCGTCACGGAGCTGGGGATCGAGGACATCCCGCAGACCGTCTCCCAGGAAATTGAATCCGAGCACGACGATCATGATCGCCAGCCCCGGCGCGATGGCCAGCCAGGGCGCCCGCTCCATGTACGAACGCGAGGCGTTGAGCATGCTGCCCCACGACGGCTCGGGGGGCTGCGTGCCCAGCCCCAGGAAGCTCAGCGCGGCCTCGGTGAGAATCGCCGTCGAGAGGTACACCGTCGTCAACACGATCAGCGGCGCCGTAATGTTGGGGAGCAGATGCCGGAGGATGATGCGGGTGTCTCTGATCCCCAGGCTCCGCGCCGCTTCGACATAGGGCAGGCTTAAGACGCTGAGGGTCGATCCCCGAACGACGCGCGCGAACGCGGGAGTATAGACGATGCCAATCGCGATCATCGCATTGGTCCGGCTGGGACCGAGCAGCCCCGCGATCACGATCGCGAGCACAATGCCGGGAAAGGCGAACATGATGTCGACGATCCGCATCAGCGCGGCGTCGACGGTTCGGCCGTAGAATCCGGCCACGATCCCGATGATCGTCCCGGTGACGAGCGCGATCACGACCGAGATCATCCCCACCTGCAGCGAGACCTGGGCGCCGTGGATGATCCGGCTCAGTTCGTCCCGGCCGAGCTCGTCCGTCCCGAACGGCTGCGCAGCCGTCGGCGCCAGGAGGCGGCGGGAAGCCTGACTCGCGTAATCGGTCCGCCAGGCCAGCGGCCCGACAAGCGCGACCAGCACGGTCGCCAGAATGATCACCGCGCCGATGATCCCGATGGTGTTCCGCCGCACGCGCGACAGCTGCGCCCACAGCCTCGGCAGCGTAGGCCTGACGCGCCCACCCACGGGCAACTCGAGCGCCGGCTGGGCGCTCATGCCTGCTCGATCCTGGGATCGAGCACTCCGTAGAGGAGGTCGACCAGCAGGTTGACGACCACGAACACGGAGGCGAGGAAGAGCGCGGCGAACTGGATGACCGTGTAATCGCGGCTGAAGATGCCCTGCACCAACGTGTAGCCCATCCCGGGGAGGCCGAAGATCACCTCGACGATCGTGGCCCCGCCGATCAGCGTACCGACCTGAAATCCGATCACGGTGATCACAGGGATCAGCGAGTTCCGGAGGGCGTGCCGGAACATCACCGATCGCGACGGCGCGCCTTTGGCACGCGCGGTACGGATATAATCCTGCCGCAGCACCTCGAGCATGCTGGCCCGCGTCATGCGCATCACCGTGGCCATGAGGTACACAGAGATGGCCAGGGCGGGAATCGCCATCTGCTGGAGGTTCCCGAACACGTCTTGCCAGGGCGGAATCCAGGTCACCGGCGGGATCCAGTGGAGGAACAAGGAGGTTGCCAGCAGTGCTAGGGTCGCGAACCAGAAGTTGGGAACCGAGAGACCGATCAGCCCCCCGACGCGCGCCGCGAAGTCCAGCGACGTGTTCGGCCTCACCGCCGACACGACCCCGAGCGGGATGCCCACCACTGTTGCCGTCACCGCCGCCAGCACCGCCAATTCGACCGTGATCGGGATGGCCCGGGTCATGATCGTCGCCACCGGCTCTCCGCTGGTCAACGACTGCCCCAGCGAGCCGGTCACCACGCCGCCGACGAATTTGAGGTACTGGACCGGCAGCGGATCGGCCAGGCCGAGCGCCTTGCGGACGGCCTGCTTGGCGCTGGCGGTTGCGCCCGAGTCTCCCGTGAACATCGCGTCGACGACGTCGCCGGGAAGCAGGCGGACCATCGCAAAGATCAGGATCGACATCCCGACGAGCGTCGGGATGAGGAACAGCAGACGGCGGAGCGCATACCGGGCCATCGCGTGCGTCCTCGGCTAGCCCTCCCTCTCGGGGGACCCCCCACAAGGGGGGGCGGGCCGCCTCAGACAGGCCCCGCCGCTCGCGATGGTCAATCGACCCATGCCTCGATCAGGCCGCGCTCCGTGCTCTCGTAGCCGACGTACATGCCGTGCAACCGCTTGCGCACGACAAAATAGTACACCGGATTGACCAGCGGCATCGCGGGCCACTCGGTCAGCACAATCTCCTGCAGGCGCCGGTAGATTGGGAGCCGTTTCGACGGATCGGGCGTGTGGAGCCCCTGAAAGTACAGGTCGGTGAGTTCCTGGTTGTTGTAGCCGCCTTGATACCAGGCCTTGTAAATCGCGCCGCTTGGGTCGAAATCCGCAAAGAACCCGCTCGGATCCCCGCGCATGCCGCGGCCGGTGGACTGCCACTCGAACTCACCGCGGCCGTTGTTCCGGGCGAAGGTGCCGATCTCGAGCGGCTGCACGGTCACATTGATGTTGATCAACCTGAGTTGCTCTTTGATCACCTCGGCGTTCTGGGTGTAGTCCGTTGGGTGGGCAATTGATTGCAGTGTCACCGAGAAGCCGCCGGCAAACCCCGCTTCAGCCATCAGGGCCTTGGCCTTAGGGACGTCGTACCGTTCCCACTTGAGCTTCAGGGCGTCCTGGGAGAGCGGCCACGGCCCGTATCCATTCGGGATCTTACTGGTGTAGACGGCGTCACCGCCATAGACCTTCTCGATGATCTGCTGGCGGTTGATCGCCGCGCTCACGGCCTGGCGGACCTTGACGTTGTTCCATGGCTTCCCATCGCCTTTGATGGCGAACTCCACCTCCCTAAAGACGGCGGTGAACCCCTTCAGAATCTGAAGGGACGCGTCCCCGACAAGGGAGGCTGCCGAATCGGCGGTCAACTGGGCCCCATCGATCGCCCCTGAGCGGAGCCCGGCCACCCTGGCCTGCTCGTCCTGGAGCACCTTCATCGTGATCTCGTCGAGATAGGGCAACGGCGTCCGCCAGTAGTCCTTGAACCGGGTGAGTCGCGTGTGATCGTTGGGGATGTATTCCTCCAGCTTGAACGGCCCGGTGCCGTCCATATGGGTCCGCAGATCCGCCTTGTCGTAGAGGCCCTTGGGGATGATCCAGGAGTACCGCCCCCACCCCAGGTAGCCCAACATTGTCGCATCAGGCTCGGCCATATTGACCCGCACCGTGTACTTGTCGACGGGCACGACGCTCGCGATCTTCGGATAGAAGGCCTGCGTCACCCCAGGCGGCGGCGGGGTCTTCTGCAGTTCGAGCGAGTACTTGACGTCGTCTGCGTCCAGCTCCTTGCCGCTGTGGAATTTGATGCCCTTGCGGAGCTTAAAGATGTAGGTTTTGTCGTCGGGAATCTGCCACGATTCGGCCAGGCCCGGCTGAATATTGATGCGGCGGTCCCACCGCAGCAGGGACTCGTAGACGAGCGAGGTGATCTCGAAGTTCGATCCGTTGACGGAGCCGAAGGGGATCATCGCCACCGGATCCGACGTCATCCCCCACGTGATCTTGCCGCCCCGCTTGGGGGTTTCGGCAGCCAGAGCGTCCCGCGCGCGCCCCACCAGTTCGCCGCCGGCCAATCCGGCGCCGACGAGCGCCCCCGCGCGGGCGAGGAGGTCGCGCCGGGTCACGCGGCGGTCGCGGAGCCAGCGGTCCCCGGATGTTTTACGCGCGTTCTGCTGTCCCATAGTTGTCCTCCTCCTGGGCGTGCTCATGCCCGCCTTTCGCAGTCATCGAGCAGTCTCCTTCCGCTGCAGATCCTGAAGGGCCGTGACCGTCCCTTCGATGACCCGGCCGGCCGCGTCGGGAGTGAAAGGAGACGTGTCTACCTCGTATCCCCCGCGCGGGTATTCCTCCGGTACGGGAATGTATCCCGACCACCCACCCACGTACCCCCCGAACCACGTGTGTGGGAATGGCGATCGCGACTTGATGGCGAGCCCGATCTCGGCGAACGGTTCAGCCGGAATGCCGGCCAACACCGCCGGCCCGATCTGAAGCAGGTGCAGTTCGACCGGCAACTCGGACCGACCCGCGAAGGCTTGAGAGCGCGCTTGGGTCATCGCCGCCCGCTTGGTCGCGAAAGTCGCCGCCTCCACTTCCGACGCGGGGGCTTGGCGATGCACCAGATCGTTGAGACGCTGGCGGGCCGCCTCGGCCTGCGCCTCCGCGTCGGCGAGCGGAAGCTGCGGCCGGAGCGGCAGCCGTAACTCGCGGGTCACCACCCGCACCCTGGGCTCGGGCTCAGGTTCGGGCACGCCCTTCCACTTGCCCAAGGGCGCTCCCGACTCCCACACGCGCTCGTGACGGAACCGCACCGGCGGGATCTGGAGGCCGAGGTACACTCGGGCCGCCTCGGATCCCACCAGCCCCCCGATCCTGCGAATCACCCCGGGGTCGTCGGTGAAGCCATCCGGCCCGGGGCCCACGTTTCCCGTCGCGCCCTGCGCAAACAGGCAGACCGCTCCGGTGATCCCCTCGACCGTGCGCTTGAGGTGACCGGGCCAATCGGCGCTGAAGCGCCGGTTGGTCGGCCCCATCGTGGTCGGGTGCATCGTGTACCCAACGACCGCCGCCAGTGGGCGTCCATCGCCGCCGTCGATCCGGAGGACGAACACCTCGGGGTCGATAATGCCGTCGAAGTTGACCCCGGTCGCCATGCGTCCGTCGGGCGCCCGCTCACGCCGGTTCACGGCGACACGGCTCTCCCCAGCGCCCGCGGCGACGCGCGCCGGGCGGAGCCCGCGGAGCGCCGTCACAGCGGCGCTCGCGGCAAGGTCCGGCAGGTTCTCGTAGTATCGTCTGAGCGCGGCGGTGCCCTCCTTCATCCATGCCCACGTGCTGGGGGGCGGACCCGCATGGTTGTGCGTCTCGGTCACCCGAACCTTCTCCGGAGCCACCCCGAGGACGCGCGCGACCTCGGCCCGAATCGCCCGCGCGTCATCCGTGGTCACCGCGACCAGATCGACGTCGACGATCGCCGCCATCTCCCCGTCCTCGGTGAGCACGAGGACGGTGGCCCACAGGTCGGTCTCGACGCCATCGGCGAACAGGTGCGTCTGAGCGCCCCATCCGGCGTGCGGCACCGTGAGCGGAGGCGTGATCGTTGAGCGGCCGACGCCGGCGCGGAACGCGGTGGTCGTCACGCGGTGCCTCCGAGCAGCGTCTCCTGCGCGACGGCGACGCTCTCTCCCAGGATGCCGCACATCTCATCGACGTCCTGCGCGGTCACGATGAGCGGCGGGGCCAGGACGGCGAACTCGTTGCCGCACCGGAGCAGCAGCCCCCGCTCGCGCGCCGCCCGCTCGACGAGCTTGCCCGGCCGCACCTGCGCCGGGAACGAAGCGCCGGACGCCCGGTCCTGGACGAACTCGACGCCTTGGAACAATCCCGCGCCCCGAACGTCGCCGATCAGCCTGAACCGTTCCCCGAGTTCGGCGAGACGGGCCCGGAGCCGCTCCCCCTGCCGCCGCGCGTTCCCGACGATGTCCCGCTCGATCATCTGCGTGACCGCGGCGACGCCCGCCGCGCACGCCACCGGGTTGCCGGCATAGGTGTGACCGTGGTGGAACTGCCGGTTCTCCTCCGCCTCGCCGTAAAAGGCGTCGGCGACGCGATCGCGGATCAGGATCGCAGCCAGCGGCGCGTAGCCGCCGCTCATCCCCTTGCCGCAGCACGTGATATCAGGGGGCGCCTCATAATACTGGGACCCAAACATCGTGCCGAGACGGCCGAAGCCGGTGATGATCTCGTCGTAGATGAGGACGATGTTGTGGCGCGTGCACACCTCGCGCAACCGCGGCAGGTAATCCGGCGGCGGCACGATGAACCCGGCGGAGGACACGGCGATGGGCTCAACGATCACCGCGGCGACGGTCTCCGGATCCTCCGCCTCGATCGTGCGCTCCACGAGCGTCACGCAGGTCCGGCCGCACCCCGGGTAGGTCTGATCGAACGGGCACCGGTAGCAGTACGGCGGGTGGACATGGATGAAGCCGACCCCGAGCGGCTCGTACATCGACTTACGGTCTCGCCCGCCGCCGGCGGAGAGCGCGCCCATCGTGCCCCCGTGATAGGAGGCGTACCGGCTGACGATCTTGTACTTGCGCGGATGGCCGGTCTGCTGATGGTACTGGCGCGCCAGCTTCATCGCCGATTCCGTCGCCTCCGACCCCCCGCTGAGCAGCTTCACCGCCCCCACGCCTTCGGGCGCGATCCGGAGGAGCAGTTCGGTCAGCTTGAGGGCCGGGAGGGTCGTGCTGTGCAGCGGAGGGGCGAACGCCAGCTGCCGGGCCTGCGCCGTCATCGCCTCGATGACAGGCATGTTGCCGTGCCCAAGGCTCGCGACGAAGACCCCGGACAGCCCGTCGATGAACCGGCGGCCGGTCGTATCGGTCAGGCGAATCCCCTCGCCTCCTACGAAGACAAGCGGATCCTTGGCGAACTCCCGCATCTGCATGAAATCGAGAAAGAGATTGGGAATCGTCTGCATCACGTCCACGGCTGCGCCTCCTGCTAGCGGTCCGTTCGGTACCGCTCGACCACCTCGTCGTTGAGCTCCACCCCGAGGCCCGGTGTCTGGGGGATCCTGGCGACCCCCTGGGCCACCTGCACGTCGGTTCGAACGAGGTCACGGCGCAGCGGCGACTCCGCCACCGTGTACTCGACGAACGGAATCTCGGCCAGCGTCGCGGCGAAGTGCAGGGTCGCGGCCACCAGAATACCCGACTTCCAGGCGTGCGGGACGCACAGGGCGTGATTGGCCGCGGCGAGGTCGGCGATACGCCGGCACTGCGTGAACCCACCGGCGCGGGCCAGATCCGGCTGGATGACATCGAGATGGCCGATCTCCAGCAGGTCGCGGAACGCCGTCGCGAGCGTTTCCTGCTCCCCCGTCGCGATACGCATCCCCCGGGCCGCGGCGGTCAGCCGCGCCCAACCGGCGAGGTCGTCGCTGGCCAGGGCCTCCTCGAGCCAGAACGGCTGGTACTCGGAAAACGCGTCCACCCGCCGGATCGCTTCTCGCACGGTCCAGCAGGCCCCGGCGTCGACGAGCAGCGCGGCATCGCCGATGGCCTCCCGGGCCGTCCGCACCAGCGTAACGTCGGTGGCCAGATCCGGGCCCATCGGTCCCCACCCAAACTTGACGGCCCGGTACCCCTCCGCGATGTGGCGCCGGGCGCGCTCCCGCATCAAGCCCAAATCCGCTTCGAAGAGCATGCTGGCGTAGACGGGCATCGTCTCGCGCCGTGCGCCGCCCAACAGGGTGTGGACGGGAACCCCGAGCGCCTTGCCCTTGATGTCCCAGAGGGCGATGTCGACCGCGCTCATCGCCTCGATGGTGACCCCGCCGCGGCCCATCCACAGCGTACCGTTGTACATCTTGTCCCACAGCCGCTCCGTGTGGAGCGGGTCCTCCCCGACGAGCATGCCGGCGAGGCCGCGAGACCGCATCCATGACTCCGGCGCGTCGACGAGCGCCCTGACGACCGCAGGAGACGAGTCCGCTTCCCCCACCCCTGTGATCCCGGCATCCGTATGGACGCGCACGATGACGTCGTCCTGGATCCCGTCCGCGCGGGTCCAATCCAGATCGGGAATCCGCAGCGGGATCGCTTCGACCTTCGTGATCTTCATGCCGCCTCCTCAAAGGCCCGCTGGCGCGATGACGCCAGGTGGAGGGCGGGGGCGGCCCGACGGCCGCCCCCTCGCCGCACAAGTCTACTTGGTCACGACGGGCCAGTACCACATGTTCCTGAGGCTGAGGCCTCCGTCTTCCAGGACCTTGGGGATCCCGTCCCGCTTCCCGCGCAGTTCGTCGATCGCGCGCGAAATCGCGAAGTTGAGATCGATGTCGTCCTTCCGGATCCCGTATCGAGCATACCCGTACTCTTCAAGCGAAGGGGAGTAGCCGCTGGCGAACTCGATCGGCACGCCGGGATGGTTCTTGATGAACAGGCCGACTTTGATGTCGTCCTCCATCGACACGTCAATGCGCCCCGCCACCAAATCGGCAAACTCCGCCTCGTTCGTGGTGTAGAGTTTGAGCTCTTTCAGGTCCTTGCGCTTCCCGAGGAGATCGTGGTTGAAGCTGCCGCGGACAGTCCCCACGATCTTGCCCGCGAGATCAGCCGCGGTGTGAATGCTCTTGGGATTCCCCTTGTGGACGGCGAGCGATGAGCCGTACCAGTAGGCCGGGCTGGTGAAATCGATCACCGCCAGCCGCTTCGGGTTCTCGTGGATGTTATCGGCGGCGACGTCCCAGCGCTTCGAGATCAGCCCGGGAATCATCGCGTCGAACTGAACGATCTGCCAGGAGACCTTCTCGATCCCGAGGAGCTTGGTGATCATCCGGAAGATCTTGACATCGAGGCCATCGAACTCTTTGGTCTTCTCATCCTGGTACGTGAACGGGTAATCGTTGGCGATCCCGATCACGATGCCTTCGCGAAGGACGCGTTTGAAGGAGCCATCGCCCCCCGTGAACGAGCCGACGCCCCCGATCCCCCCCACCCCTGCGGTGACCGGGAACGATGTAGCGACCACAAAGAGCACCGCGAGGAACACGAACACCATTCCCCGAGTCTTACCCTGCATCCCGTCATCCCCCCTTTCTCATCTGACTGACTGAGCCGACGTTGCCGGCCTTACTGTCCCATCGGTATTGCCGTTCAGGACCGCGATCGTTTCACCCGGGCCGCGGCGGGCGTCTGGTCACGCGAGAATCGGCGCCGCTCCCATCCGGCCTCGAACAGATTGAAGAAGCCTTGGACGTATGGGTGCTCCCTGGCGGCGTCTTCATTGAAGTCGGCGCCGATCCCCGGGCCGGACGGCAGCGGGAGACACCCGTCCACCACGCGCGGGACCCCGCTGAAGACGTCCCAAAGCCAGGACTCTTGGAAATCGTCGAACACCTCGAGAATCTTGAAGTTGGTCATCGCCGCGCAGGCATGGGCGGTGGCGGCCGTGCAGAACGGGCTGTTCGCGTTGTGCGGGGCGACCGTGATGTAGTGGGCGTCGGCCATCGCGGCGATCTTCTTCAGCCCTAGGAAGCCTCCGGCGTGAGCGATATCCGGTTGGACGATATCCGGCACAACGTGCTGAAAGAGCCGCCCGTACTCGACGTGGCCGAAGACCCGCTCTCCCGTGGCGATGGGCACGGGGCTCCCCGCCACGACTCGGCGAAGCGCTTCCATGTTCTCCGGGGGCACCGGCTCTTCAAACCACGTCGGCCGGTACGGGGCCAGCGCGCGCGCCAGCGCAAGCGCTGTGGCAGGCGTGAAGCGGCCATGGCCCTCCACGTGGATCTCGAAGCGCGGGCCGACCGCGTCCCGAATCGCGGCCACGATCTCGACGCTGCGGTCGAACTCCTCCGGCTCGAGCTCGTAGAAGCCCGGGCCGAAAGGGTCCACCTTGAGCGCGGTGTACCCCTTGCGCCGCACGCCCTTGCTCAGGCGGGCGAAGTCGGCCGGGGCGCGGGTCTCCGTCTGGTACCATCCGTTGGCGTAGGCCTTGAGCCGATCCCAACAGGTCCCGCCCAGCAATTGGTACACCGGCTGGCCGGTGACCTTACCCAAGATGTCCCAGCAGGCCATCTCCACGGCGCTCAGGCCGCTCATCGCAACGACGCCCCCGCGCCAGAACTCGTCGCGGTACATATGATTGACGAGGTCTTCGATGCGAAGCGGGTTGGCGCCCAAGACGAATCGCTGAAAGAGACCCTGCAAGTATCCCACCACGCCCTCTTCGCGGTTTTGCGTGGTGGCCTCGCCGACACCGTAGACACCCTCATCGGTGGTGACTTTCACCATGATGAGGTTGCGCCAGCTGGTGCCGATGACGACCGTGCGCGCATCGCTGATCCGCATGCCGCGTCTCCTCACCCTCACCAGTCGGCGACTGCGCCGTCATCGTAGAAGTAGCGCATCAGCGGCTCCTGGGTCATTGGGTACTTCGTCGTCTTGCGCTCATCAATATTGATGCCGAGCCCAGGACGGGTCGGCGGGAGCATGTACCCCGCGTCTCGCTCCAGGGGCTGGTCGACGATGTCGTCTCGCCAGTGCACGTCCGCCCGCATCTGTTCCTGGATGAGAAAGTTAGGGGTGGACAGGGCAAAGTGAAGACAGGCGGCCTGGGCCACCGGCCCCCCGGGGTTGTGCGGCGCTACCGAAATGTAGTAGGGCTCCGCCATCGCAGCGATCTTCTTCAGTTCCGAAAGTCCCCCGCAGTGCCCGACGTCAGGCTGCAGCACGGCGCACGCCCGCTGCTCCAGCAGGGGGCGGAATTGGAACCGGGTCACCAGCCGCTCCCCGGTGGCCACGGGGCACGGCTGCTGGCGCGCCACCTCCGCCATCGCCTCCACGTTCTCGGGCAGGCACGGTTCTTCAATGAAAAGGGGCGCGTACGGGGCGACCGCCCGACCGTACTGGATCCCCATCGCGGGGGTGGTGCGGCCGTGAAAGTCGAGCATGATGTCCACACCGTCACCCACCGCGTGCCGCAACGCCCCCATCAGCCGCTCCACGAGCTTCACCGGCTTCGGCCCGTCGAGGGGGGCGGTTCGGGGAACGCACACCGCTTTCACCGCAGTATAGCCCTGCTCCACGGACGTCCGCGCATGCGAGGCGACCTCTTCTGGGTCAAACGACTCGTAGACGGCGTCCGTGTGCCCGCCCCCCAGGTGATCGTACAGGCGCACCCGGTCGCGCACGGCCCCACCGAGGAGTTGGTAGGTAGGCACCCCGTGCACTTTGCCGGCGATATCCCACAAGGCCTGATCCACGCCGCTCGCGGCGCTCATCGCCACGATCCCGCCGCGGAAGAAGCCTTGGCGGCTCATGACCTGCCACAGATGCTCGATGCGGAGAGGATCCTCCCCGACGAGAAACACGGCGAGGTCGGCCAGGCACCCGGCGACCGCTCGCGTTTTCCATTCGGTGGTACACTCCCCCCACCCCACTACGCCCGCGTCGGTCTCCACCTTCGTGAAGATCCAATTGCGCATGCCGGCCCCGACGATGACCGGGGACACGGCCGTGATCTTCATGGAGAAGAGGTGGCCGTAAACGCCGCCGTGTCGCCCAGCTCCGCGTTTCGATCGAGGATGGATTGGAGGAACTGCCTTGTGCGCTCGTTTCTCGGGGCGGAGAAGATCTGCTGGGGTGTGCCTTCCTCCATGATGATGCCATCGGCCATGAAGATAACCCGGTCGGCGACGTCCCGCGCGAACCCCATCTCGTGGGTGACGACGAGCATCGTCATACCTTCGGCCGCCAGTTGGCGCATCACCCGCAGCACCTCACCGATCAGCTCCGGATCGAGCGCCGACGTGACCTCGTCGAAGAGCATCGCCTTCGGCTGCATGGCCAGCGCCCGGGCGATGGCCACCCGCTGCTGCTGGCCGCCGCTCAACTCGTGCGGGTAGGCATCGACTTTGTCGGAGAGGCCGACTTTCGCCATGAGCGCCAGCGCGCGCCGCCGCACGTCGTCCCTGGGCTCCCCGCGAACGTGGACGGGGGCCACCATCACGTTCTCCAGGGCGGTGAAGTGCGGAAACAGGTTGAACGACTGGAAGACCATTCCGACCTCCGACCGCAGCGCCTCGATCTTGTGATCGGGGTCGACGACCTGCTTTCCGCCATGGGTGAACCGGTACACGGGAATCCCCTCAATGTAGATCGTCCCGCTGTCGAGCGGCTCCAGATGGTTGATGCACCGCAGAAGGGTCGACTTCCCCGCCCCGGACGGCCCGATGAGGCAGACGACCTCGCCCTTTTGGATCTCGAGCGAGACGTCTCGCAGGACGCGGAGGCGGCCGAACGACTTGCAGATGCCTTCCAGACGGATCATCAGACCGCTCCTTGGGGCGCGCCCCGGGTGGGCCCGCCCATTGGCGCGCGCCGCTGAGGTCTGTACCCGATCTTCATCCGCCGCTCCAGATACTGGACGCCGAGCGACCCCGGGTAGGAGATGGCGAGGTAGATGACGCCGATGATCGTGAAGATGGCGAAGTACTGAAAGTTCGTGGCCGCGATGATCTGACCGGTGAAGATCAATTCCCTGACCGTGATCAGCGACGCGAGGGCCGTGTCTTTAAAGAGGGAGATGAAATAATTCCCCAGCGGCGGCACGACGATACGGATCGCCTGCGGGAGAATGATCAGCCGCATCATCAGTGTCCGCGACATCCCGAGGGCCTGCGCCGCCTCGAGCTGCCCCTTCGCCACCGCCTGTATCCCGGCGCGGTACACTTCCGAGAGGTAGGCGGAGTAGTTCACCGTCAGGCCGATCACCCCGGCCGTGAATGGGGGGAGCTTGATGCCGAAGGCGGGCAGGACGAAGTAGATATAGAAGAGCTGCAGCAAGGCGGGCGTCCCGCGGATGATCTCGATATAGAAGGTGGCCACCGTCCGCACGGCCCGGAACCTGGTCATGCGCGCCAGCGCGACGATCAGCCCGAACACGAGGCTGAGCGCCATCACAGTGAGGGTGAGCTCGATGCTGATCAGCGCTCCGCGGAGGAGATCGGGGAGGTATTCTCCCGCGTTGCTGAAGTTAAAGAGCGTGAAGATCCCGCTCATTCCGCCCTCCTACTCAGCTCGCCGGCGTCAGCACGGCTTTGATCAAATCGCCCGGATCGGTCGTAAGCTGCCGGAACACCGCGGGCCCCGCCTCGAGCGCGTACGGACGGGCCCACTCTCCCCGAATCAGCCCGGTACCGAGCAGCTCCACGGCCCGGACGAAGTCGTCATAGGTATAGGCGTAGGAACCCCGAATCGTCACCTCGCGGTTCACGATGTCGACCGCGTTGAGGGATGTCATCTCTTCCCCGAGCCCGAGCAGCACCACCGTCCCTCCGGTCCGAACGCTCGCCAGAGCCGCCTGGCGCGTCGCGACGCCGCCCACCGCTTCGATGGCGAGATCCACGCCCTCACCGCCGGTCAGTTCTCGTATCCGGGCGACCGCATCCCCGGTCCGGGCGTTGAGCGCTGCCGTGGCACCGACCCGTTCGGCAAGGGCCAACCGGGCAGGGACGATGTCCACCGACACCAAGACGGGCGGTGAAAGCAGATGCGCAAGGTGGAGCGCCATCACCCCCTGCGTCCCTGCTCCGAAGATGGCGATCCGCCGGACGAGCCCGTGGAGGTGCCGATTAAAGATGTGGACGGCGTTCGCCAGGGGCTCGGCCAGGCTCGCCGTAAACACGGACATCCCGGCCGGAACCCGAACCACCGACGCCCGCGGAACCGCCGTATATTCGGCGAAGCCTCCCGGCCGGTGAACCCCGATCACCTGCCGGGATGGGCACTGCGACGACTCCCCCCGGCGGCACGCCGGGCACCGGCCGCAGGTCATCAGCGGGTACACAGTCACGGCGGTCCCGACGGCAAGGTCGCTGACCGCCTCCCCCACGCCGGCGACGACGCCGGCGAACTCATGGCCCATCACCAGCGGGGGCTTCCGGTTGAGGCTCCGTCCCAGATACCCGTGGAGGTCTGAGCCGCAGACGCCCGACGCCTCTACCTTGACGATGACTTCCGTGGCGCGCGGCGCAGGCGTCGGCGAATCTTGAATTTCCAGCCGGTGGGGCTCGACGTAGACGAGCGTACGCACAGGTTCTTACGCCCCCACGAGTGGCATCACGGTCCCGAGGATGCGGCGACGCACGTCGCTCAGCGGCGCGAGCGGACCGCGAACCTCATCGGAGCTGATGACGCCCCTGTGGCGCAAGGCGTACTTGATCACCGCCGGGTACTCATCGATCCCGATCATCACCTCGTTGACGAATGGGAGCAACCGCGCGAACAGGCGGGACGACCCGGCCAAGTCTCCAGCGCGTGCCGCATCAAACCATGCCCGCGCCTCGGCGGGGAAGACCTGCGGGGTCGCCGTGATCGCCCCCTCGCAGCCCCGCACGACCTGCTGGTGCATCACCTCGTCCGATCCCGCGAGCAGGATGAGGTCGCCGCGCGCCTTCGCGGCATCGACTTTGTGGATCGTGGTATCCGTGATCTTCACGTGACGGATATTGGAGCGCAGCGCGGCGAGGCGTGCATAGTCGTCGACCGTCAACACCGTCTTGGTCGTATAGGGGTTGTCGTACACGATGATCTCGCGGTCCGTGTAGCCGGAGACCTCACGGAAGAACGCCGCGACCGTCTCGGCCGTGTGGCGGAAATAGAACGGCAAAGGCACCAAGTAACCGGCCGCGTCGTGCTCGTCACCGAAGCGCATCAGCTCGCGGATGTTGTCGAGGCTGGTCTCTGCGACCCCGACGATGAGGCGAAGCCGGCCCCGCATGGCGCGGCTGAACAGTTCAATCGTGGCAGTGCGCTCGGTGAAGGTCATGCTGGGCCCTTCTCCCGTGCTGCCGGCGACCACCATCCCATCGAGGGCAGGCGCGCAGGCGTCCACGAGCCGGGCGATGCTCTCGCCGTCCACCCTCCCGTCACGAAAGGGAGTGATGACCGGTGGGAACAGACCGCGAAACTCCATCACGCGCACCCTAACGCCGTCCCGCCGCGACAGGCCGTTGCCCCCACGACCCCGAGCGGTCGCGCTCCGCGCCGAGCGCCCCTCGATACGCGCCCTGGAACCCGAGGGCCCGCGACACGCGCCGGGCGGCGTCGCAGACCTTCCCCAGGACCTCGGGGATGCGCTCCGCGGGCAACCGCACGGCAGGCACCGACGCGCTGATCGCCGCGATCACGTGTCCGTGCTGGTCCAGGATCGGGGTCGCCAGGCACCGCAGACCATCGGTCGATTCCTCCCGGTCGAACGCGAACCATCGATCCCGGGTCACGCGCAGCTCTTCGCGCAGGCGAGCGGCCGTCGTGATCGTCTGAGGAGTCAGCCGGGCCAAGCGCACACCCTTGAGCCGGGCGTTCAGCACCCGTTCGTCGAGCATCGCCAGCAGGATCTTGCCCACCCCCGTCGCGTGCGCCGGGAGCCGCCGCCCGACCGCGGACACCATGCGCATCGGCTGGCTGGACTCTTCCTTGGCGACATAGACCACGTCCAGCCCGGCCAGCACGGCCAAGTGACAGGTCTCGTCGAGCGTCCGCGAGAGCTCTGCGAGCACACGCTGGCCTTCTCGGACGAGGTCCATGCTTTCTGCGTACGCGCGGCCGAGCGCGAAGACGCGCACGTCCAGCCGGAACCGGCTGGTGACGTGGTCGCGCGCGACGTATTCGCGGGCCTCCAGCGTCCGGAGGATCTGCAGGGCGCTGGACTTGGGGATCCGCAGGGCGTGGCTGATGTCGGCGAGCGACAGCCCCTGCCGCTGCTCGCTGAGCAGCTCCAACAGGTTGAGGGTCCGCTCGGCCGACTTGACCAGCATCACGCGCGTTCACGTATGTAAATGATGTTCATGGGCGTATGCTCTTTGCCCGCACGAGCTGCTTCTCCTGCCGCGGCGGCACGCCCTTATGGATCTCGGAACAGGCCCAGCGCCCGCGCCACACGTTCCGGAGTGATCGGCAGCTCGGTGATCCGCACGCCCACCGCGTCCTCGATCGCGTTCGCGACCGCCGCGGCCGGAGGGGCGATCGGCGGCTCGCCGATCCCGCGGGCGCCGAACGGCCCCTTGCCCTCACCGGATTCGACGATGAGCGGCTCGACATCGGGGACGTCGAGCGACGAGGGGATGAGGTACGTCGCGAACAGCGTGGAAAGGTTCACGCCGTGATCGAGCACCACCTCCTCCATCAGCCCGTAGCCCAGGCCCATCACCGCACCGCCCTGGATCTGCCCTTCCACGCTCTGCGGGTTGATGGCCCGTCCGACGTCGTGGCACGCGATGTGCCGCAGCACACGGACGTGGCCGGTCTCCGTGTCCACCTCGACGTCCACGGCGTGGGCCCCGAAAGCGTAGTCCGGAAAGACGCGGCCGCCCCCGTGCTCGAGATCGATGGGATCGCCCGCGGGCGCATGATAGACGGCCAGCGCGCTGCGCGACACTCCGGACCGGGCGCACTCCTTCATCACGGCCGCAAGCGCGACCCGTTGACCATGGGGGGCAACGGCGGCCCCCTCTCGCATCTCAAGTGCAGCCGCCGGCGTCTCGAGCATCCGCGCGGCGACCTCGAGGATCTGCCGGCGAAGGACCGTGGACGCCTGGAGGACGGCGTTGCCCGACATATAGAGCTGGCGGGTGGCGGTGGTCGTGCCGGCCAGCGGTGTGAGGGCGCTGTCGGCGATATGGATCGAGACCCGACCGACGTCGAGCCCCAGCACCTCGGCCGCGATCTGGCAGAGCGACGACGCCTGCCCGCCGCCGACATCCGGAGTCCCCGTGCGCACGACCAGGCTCCCGTCCATCTCGAAGCCGACCCACGCGCTCGCCCAATCGTGGAGCCACACGATCCGTCCGTAGGGCTGCATATTGCAGGCGAGGCCGCGGCCCACGCGGTGCTCGGGCGTGGAGGGTGACGGGCGTGGGCCGAGGGCGTCCCAGGCCCGCCGCGCCGCCTCGGCGACGGCGACGTGCGTGTCGAGCTCCTGCCCGATGGGCAGGCGATCCCCCTTCACGAGCGCGTTCCGGACGCGCAGCTCGACCGGATCGATCCCCAACCGGCGCGCCAGCTGGTCCATCTGAGACTCGTATCCCAAGACCATCTGCATCGCTCCGAACCCGCGCATCGCGCTCGTGGGCGGATTATTCGTGTACGCGACGCGCGCCTGCACGGAGACGTGGGGAACCCGGTACGGCCCGGCCGCGGTCACGGCGGCATACATCAAGACGAGCGCGCTCAGGTACGCATAGGCGCCCGAGTCCGCGAGGAGATCGACGGCCTGCGCCACCAGCTCGCCCTCTCGCGTCGCTCCGGTGCGGTATCGCAGGACAAAGGGGTGGCGCTTGGGACGCGCCAGGAGGGACTCCTGACGCGTCCACGTCATCTTCACCGGCCGCCGGGTGCGCCACGCCAAGAGGCCGAGGAACACCTCGACGGTGACGTCCTCTTTTCCACCGAATCCGCCGCCGACATACGGCCCGATCACGCGGACTTTGTTGTGGGCCAGCCCCAACACCTCGGCCACCGCGCGAAAGTGTTCGATCACCTGGGTGGACACACGGATCACCAGCACACCGTCGCTGTCGATCCAAGCGACGCCGCTCTCGGGCTCGAGGTACGCGTGGTCGATGAACTGACACCGATACGTTCCCTCGACGACGACCGCGGCCCGCGCGAGCGCGGCCTCGGAATCGCCGCAGCGGATTTTCCAGGACGCCAGCAGGTTGCCCTCGTCGTGCACCTTGGGGGCGCCTGCCTGGAGCGCCGCAACGGGGTCGAACACCCCCGCGCAGGGCTCGTACTCGACGACGATCAGTTCGGCGGCCTGCTGCGCGAGCTCCCGCGTTTCCGCGGCGACCAGGGCGACCGGCTCACCCTGATACCGCACCACGCCATCGGCGAGCACGTGGATCCGGGCGCGCAGGGCTCCCACCTCGCTCGTCTGTCCGGGCACGTCCGTCCACAGCGTGTTGTTGGGGACGTCCGATGCGAGCAACACCGCCGCGACCCCCGGGAGCGCTCGGGCCGGAGACGGATCGATGCGCCGGATCCGCGCCGACGGATAGGGCGATCGCAGGACCGCCCCGTGCAGCATCGCGGGCATCTCCCAGTCAGCCGCGTACAACGTGCGGGCCTGGACCTTGTCGACGGCGTCGTGGCGCGTCACCCGCTGTCCGACGACCCGCAGGCGCTCTTTCGGAGGATGGAGGACCTGCCTAGCCACGGCCGGCCCTCCCATCGGCGACGCGTGCGATCGCGTCGATGATCTTGACGTAGCCCGTGCAGCGGCAGAGATTGCCGGCAATCGCCCGCCGGATCTCCTCCCGCGACGGCGTGGGGTGATCCCGCAAAAACGCGTACGCGGTCAGGAGCATCCCCGGGATGCAGAACCCGCATTGCGCGGCGCCGTTGATCGCGAACGCCTCTTGAAGCGGGTGGAGTGTCTCTCCCTCCCCCAGGCCGCGCACGGTGGTGATGCGGCGGCCTGCGACCCGAGGGATCAGTAGGAGGCACGCGCTCACGGGTTCGTCGTCGAGGAGCACCGTGCACGTTCCGCAGACGCCTTCGCCGCATCCCTCCTTGACTTCCAGCGCGCCCAGGTCGTCCCGCAGCACGTCCAGCAGCGTATGGTGCGCGGGAACATGGACTTCCCGGGATTGTCCGTTCAGGATGAAGGCGACGGCGCGCTCGTTCACGTCTGCCTCCCATCGGCCGCCGCGGCAGCCGCCCGCTGGAGGGCTCGCGCGGTGATCACGCGCGCGAGATGGCGGCGATACGCGGCGGATGCGTGCGCGTCCCCCTCGGGTTCGATCTCGCGGGCCGCCTCCTCTGCGGCGCGGCGGAGGATGCGGGGGTCGGGCCGCTCGCTCGCGAGAGCGGCCTCGACGCCGGGGAGGCGCAGGGGAGTCGAGCCCGCGCCGGCCAGCGCCACGCGGGCCCGTGCGATCTCGCCTGCCGGCCGGAGCTCGACGACGGCCACGGCCGCGACGATGGCAAAGTCGCCCGCGCGCCTGGTGAATTCGGTCACGGCGTACCCGACTCTGGGCCCGAGCACCGGGAGGCGGATCCCAACGATCACCTCGTCCGGTGCAAGCGCCGTGGTGAGCGCCCCGACAAAAAATTCGTGCGCAGGGATGGCGCGCTCCCCGGCGGCCCCCCGCACAACCAGCGTCCCGTCGAGGGCGCGGACCACGGCCGGCAGTTCGGCCGCCGGATCGGCGTGCGCGAGGCTCCCGCCGATCGTCCCCAACGTGCGGACTCGGACGTTGCCGATCAACACCGCGGCCTCCTGAAGAATGGCGCAGGCCGCGAGGGCGCCCTCGCCGCGCTCCAGCGCCCGATGCCGGACCAACGCGCCGATGAAGAGATCGTCCCCGTCACGGCGCACGACCCGCAACTCCTGGATACCATTGAGGTCGACCACCACCTCGGGGCGCGCGAGCCGGAGGGTCAATAGCGGCACCAGGCTCTGTCCGCCGGCCAGCGCTTTGGCGCGCTCCCCGTACCTCGCGAGCAGCGCCGTGGCTTCGT
>DASSXJ010000074.1 GCA_035703895.1 bacterium
GTCGACCCAGGCAGCGCGCCGCCCGAAGGGTAGACCAGCAGCCCGTTTCGAAACGCCGCCGCGACCACGGCCTCGCCGGGCGCCGAGGCCGCGGGGTGATCCGGGGGCACGGCGAATTCCACTCCCCACATCAACCCCAACCCGCGGACCTCCGCCACGCCGCTGAAGGGGCTCAGGGTTTCCAGTTCGCGGCGCAGCATCTCGCCTTTCCGTCTCGCCGCGGCGACCAGGTCGTGCGTCTCGATATAGGTGAGGACGGCGACGGCTGTGGCGCAGGCCAGCGGGTTGCCCGCGTACGTGTAGCCGTGGACGAACCGGCCGGACGTTCGAAAGATCTGCTCGCTGATCCGCTCGTGGGCGATGACGGCACCGACCGGGACGTAGCCGGCCCCCAACCCCTTCGCGCACACGATGAGGTCGGGGATGACGTGCCAGTGATCGAGCGCGAACGCGGCCCCGGTCCGCCCAAACCCGGTCATGACCTCGTCGGCAATGAACAAGACGTCGTGCCGGTCGCAAATCTGGCGGATGAGGGGGAAGTACTCCGGCGGAGGGACGACCGCCCCGTTGGCGGCCCCCGACACGGGCTCAGCGATGAACGCGGCCACGGTGTCCGCGCCTTCCCGGCGGATGGCGTCGTCGAGCGCGGTCGCGCATTCGATCTGACACCGGCCGTAGGTAAAGCCGAACGGGCACCGCCGGCAGTGGACCTCGGGGATCTGGGGGAACGGGAGTAACAGCGGACCGTAGGGGGCTCTGCGCGCGGCAAACCCGGATGCCGAGAGCGCCCCGAGCGTCGCCCCATGATAACTCGCCCGCTTGCTGATGATCTTGTACTTGCGGGGGCGGCCGGCGTCGACCCAATACTGCCGGGCCAGTTTGATGGCCGTTTCCGTCGCCTCGCTCCCCCCTGAGACGAAGAACACGCGGGTGAACCCTGGTGGCACGAATCGGATCACGAGGTCGGCCGCACGCTCCTGGGCGTCGCTACCGAACGTGGAGCCGTGCGCAAAGGTCATGCGTGCCAACTGCTCCGTGATCGCCGCCACGATCTCGGGGAGACTGTGCCCGAGGTTCGAGGCGAGTGGGCCCGAAGAACCATCGAGGTACCGCCGTCCCTCGACGTCGTAGATGAACGCGCCGGCCGCGTGCGCCGCGCGAACACGACCGGCGGGACCGGCCCGATACAGCACGTGGCTCGAGACCACCCCGGGTTCGTCCATGGCACCCTCTCAAACGCCTGGGGGAGTTCGTGGCGATCCGGCGAACCCCTCCACCCGTAGCAGAGAGGACTGGATCCCGGAAACGGACAATACCGTATAAGAGGGCCGGGAGCCTTATCTTGCCGAGAGATAGGGCTTTTTTCGCGGCCCGAAGGGAGCGAAGATGCCCAAAGTTCGAGAGATCACCGATGAAATCAGGCGCCGGGTGGGCATCCTGGATGTCGTGTCCCCTCATGTGACACTGCGCCGGTCCGGGCGGCGGTACACGGGGCTCTGCCCGTTTCACTCCGAGAAGACCCCATCGTTTTCCGTCGATCCGGAGCGCGGCTTCTTCTATTGCTTTGGCTGCCACGCCGGTGGAGACGTGTTCGACTTCGTGATGCGGATGGGGTCTCTCACCTTTGGGGAAGCGCGCCAGGAGCTGGCCGAACGCGCCGGGGTTCAGCTGGAGAAGCCCGCGGAGGGGGAGCCCGGAGCCGGGGAACGCGAGCGGCTGCTTCGGGCGGTGGCCGAGGCGTCGGCGTTTTTCCGAACGCAACTCGCGGGCCATGGCGGCGACGGTGCGCGCGGGTACCTCGCATCGCGCGGTGTGGAACCGCGCATGGTGGAGGCGTTCCGGCTTGGATTCGCTCCGTCGGGATGGGACAACTTGATTCGAGCCCTACAACCGAGGGGGTTCGACCCGACCATCCTTGAGCAGGCCGGGCTGGCCGTGGCCCGCTCCGGAGGTGGAGGGCACTACGATGCGCTGCGGGATCGGGTCATCTTCCCCATTCACGACCTTCAGGGCCGCCCCGTCGCGTTTGGCGGGCGCGTGCTCGCGGAGGGGACGCCGAAGTACCTCAATACTCGGGAGACGTCGCTGTTCGTCAAGGGGA
>DASSXJ010000075.1 GCA_035703895.1 bacterium
GGGTTGGGATACAGCGGCACCAACGGCAGGCGTCCCCCGCCGGACGCTGAACGGCCGCCCGAGGTCTTGGTGGCATTCCCCGTGCTCGTCCCGCCGGTGACGGGAGGGGTCGGCGCGGCGGGAGCCGGCGTGCTCGCGTGCTGAGGGCCGGTTTCCTGGGAACCTGGGGTGGTCGCCGCTGGCGCCCCCCCAGCGTGCGAGAGGAGGTCCTGGTCGGGTTCTCGCGATACCGGCCCGGCGGGGTTGGGCGGTGTGGTTGCGATCACTTCGGGCGGGGGAGCAGGCGTTGGGGGTGTTGAGGTGAGTCTTGGCTGGGGCGCCGGCGCCGACTTTTCCGGCGTCGCAGACGCAGGAGCGGCGGGACCGGCGGGGGGCGACACCACGGGTTGAGGCGGCCGGGGCGTTGCGGCAGTGGCCTTCGGGCTCCCCCGGCGAACGACCCGATGGAACAACGATGAAATCGGCCCCGCCGCCGGCGCTGTCTCGCCCGCCCGGGTCACACGCGCTTTTTCGATCTGATCCGCGGCAACGAAGTTTGCGATGGCCAGTATTTCCAGTGCCGTGGGCGTATAGTGCTCCGCGGTGTCAGTGCCGTTGGCCAACGCCCGCCGGTAGGCCTCTCCCTGCTGCCGCAGTGTTGCGGCGTCCTGGCCGGCCATCAACCGCCGGACCGTGATCAGGTCCCGAAGCGCGTCCCGATCACCCGGGGCGAGCGTCAAGATCTGCAGGTAGGCATCCTGAGCCTCTCGGAGTCGACCGGCGGTCACAAGTTCCCGGGCGGATGCGTGTCGTGGATCGCCATACGTCGAGGTCACAGCGCGATGGCTCGACGATGGACCCATCGCGAGTCGCGTACCAAGAGCGCCCACGAATAGGCCGACAAACAAGACGACCGCATACACCGCGATCTTGTGAATCATCCGGTCAATTACCTCCGGCTAACTTCGATTGATTCTCCGTCCGAGGGTGATTCCTTCATCCGCATGATGCTCGACCCTCATTGAGAGAATGCGAACAGACGTCTGCATGCGCATGTGCGAGCCGTCAGGCGCGTCAGTGGCCTCTGATGAGCTGCCCGAGCGTCAGGACGGCCAGCACCGACGTCAGGATCACCGTCCCCCAGCCGACCAAGTTCGACATGGTCCGGTTCGTGTGGTGACGGAGGACGCGGGGATTGTTGCTCAGGAGCAAGAGCACGACGAAGAGCGGCGGCAGGAGGAATCCGGTGATGACCTGCGACCAGTACATCAGCGTGACCGGGGAGATCCGCAGGAGCGCGATCGCTGCCCCGACGGCGGTGGCCCCGGCGAGAAGGACGTAGAACCCCCGGGCCTGCCAGATCTTCTTGTCCAGCCCCTCCGCCCAGCCGAACAGCTCAGCCAGTCCGTACGCGGCGGACGCCGTCATCACCGGAATGGACATGATTCCACTGACAATGATGCCGAGTGAGAACAGCAGCCCGGCGCCTGCGCCGGCAAGCGGCCGGAGCGATTTTGCCGCGTCGCTCACCGTTTGGATCTCAACGCCCTTGCCGAAGAATACGATGGCCGCGACCAGGATGATGAAGTAGTCCACCAAGTTCGAGTAGAACATGCCGGCGGCGACGTCGACGTTCTGGTCGGCCATATCCTCGACCTTGGCGTGGGCCTCGACCTCCTCGGTCGTCTGCCAGAAAAAGATGTACGGCGTCAGGGTGGCGCCGAGCAGTCCGAGCGCCGCCGTGAGGTACGTCGGCGTGAACTGGACCGGTGGGATGAACGTCGCGCGCAGGACCGCGTCCCAGTGCGGCCGGACGATGAAGCCCGTAATGATGTACAAGATGAACAGTGGCGTCAGCAGCAGCAGAAACCGGCTGATCACCCGGTAGCTCGCGAAGATGAGCGAGTATGCCATCAGGGCGGCCAGCGGGATAATCCACCACTCCCACGCGATCCCCGTGAGCAGCTGAAGGGCGGCCCCGGTGCCTGAGAGATCCGCGCCGACCGTGATGATATTCGCGAGCACGACCGGGCCGACCACCGCCGCCGCGATTCTGGCTCCGTAGGTGCTCCTCAAGATTCGCGCGATGCCGCGCTTGTGGACGCACCCGAGCCGGGTCGCCATCTCCTCGAGGTAATAGAGGATCGGGGTGGACAGGAACATGAGCCACAGGAGCCCCGTCCCCGTCGTGGCGCCTATTTGAATGTAGGTCACGACGCCCGCGGGGTCGTTGTCCGCGGCCCCCGACACGATCCCCGGACCCATGACCTTGAAGAACTGCCGCCACGTGCGCCGGTGATGGCCGTCGTGACGCGTCCCGATGCGCTCCATCTTCATGTCGGCCTCCGGGCTGTACACATTCTGGAACTTTGCTGCAACTCCCGCTCATCCGGTGACGGCGCCGCATCAGAGGATTCGGGTGCGCCCGCGCGAAGAGCGTCCTCGGCCGGTTCTCGGCCCAAGGAGGCCCTCGATGGAGCACGAGACGAACGACGCGCTCGTGGCCCGCGTTCGGAAACTGGAACGATTCATGCGATTGTCCATCCTGGCCTGGATGCTCGCCGCGATCCTGTTCAGTTTGTTGGAGTTCACCCAGTTTGAGCGAAACCGCAACCGGGTGCTGCGGGGAGAAGGGTTGGAGATCGTGGATGCCGCCGGCCATCAGCGCCTGCGGATTGGGATGACTCGAGACGGGGCCTCGGTGCTCCGCCTCTACGATGGGGCCGCACAAGAGCGCCTGGGGCTGTTCGTAGCCCGCAGCGGCGCGTCCGGGCTCGTGCTGTTCGCCGAGGGGGAGCAGCAGCGCGCGTCGCTCACAGTCCTCCCCGCCGGCATGCCGCAGATCCGGCTCAGCGATGACCGCGGGGAGGATCTCTTTGCGGCGCCGTAGGGCCGAAGAGGCACACGGATGCTGCGTGCCCGGGACTGACGATGAGGGGGGCGCACGGCCCCCCGCCCGTTACGCTGTGACCTGCACCGGCTCGCGCAGCCGGCCCCGCACCACGAGGTAGTCCACAAGCGCCGCGTACGGATCGAAGCCGACCACATTCACGGCGTCGGTGACAAAGTTCGAGAGCGCGTTGATGTCGTAATAATAGACCTGGCCGTCCCGGTCGTTGGTCAGGTACTCGACACCCCCCAGGTCGATCCTGGCGGCTCGGGCGATATCCGCGACGGCGCGGGTGATGGGGTCCGGCGGCCGGTATCCCTCGACCCGGAGCGCGACTTTGGGCAACTCGACGGGGCACAGGTCAGCCGATAACGCCAATCCCCCGCCTGCCGGCGCGCCATTACCCGCGGTCTCTACGGGTTCGCCGGGGCGGCAGATATCGGCCGGGCAGAGGTTGAATCCCTCATCGAACTTCGGAAAGACCTTGATCGCATACAGGAACCGCCCGTCCATGACTTCGACGCGCACGATGTAACCGGCCCGCGGCGTCAGAAACTCCTGGACGAGCGCGACGTGGTCGATCCCGAGCGACAGCGCGCCCGACTCCGCCGCGGCTCGGAGGGCCTCAGGCGTATCGAACCGCTGCATGCCGGCCCCGCTCCCTCCGATGTTGGGCTTTA